>CAYGTA010000173.1:0-9215 GCA_964352605.1 uncultured bacterium
GATTACTGCGTTTTTACTTAGAGACAGCTGATGTGGTTCCGCATGATGCGGATAAGCGTGGCTAACTAAGGTAATGATTCAATTGTTTTAGTTGCCTCAATCCAAATGGGTGAACTCCAGGCCCACTGCCCATTGTGCTGACAGACGCGCAGATAGTACCAATCACGCTGGTGTCCCTCTCCTTTATGGTGATAGGTGAACCTGCAAGTTGATTCTGAGATGGGTATGGCACGATGAAAGTAACAGGCGGGTGATAAGAAATCACCTAAATAAAATGCTTTTGGTTGTGCTAATAGGTCTTGAACTAATATCTTGATTGTTTGGCCATTAATAATGCCTTCTATATAGGTGTCTGCGTCTATGGATATATCCATACAGAGCCCTTGGGTACTGGCGGTTGTGGTTGTTGCGTTGCCCCATGTTCGTGTTGAGAATTGAAGCCGATTTGATTCTTGTGTCCATTTACTAAATGCGTAACTTCTTTGTTCACCTTTTTGCGGCTCAACAATATCGTGTCCACGAAAACGTGGTTCAACCCCTAACAACTTTCCTTTTTTGATGTTTAGTTCGACTTGCCAATCAACGTCTAGATTTTTTTCAGCCCAGCCTAGTTCGAAGTGCAACTTTACTTGTTTAGGCTTGCTGTTCAGGTTAGTTTCATAGGAGTTCCAGCGGTGAATAAGCTTGTTGTTATGCACAACATCTACATAATCAATGCTGCTACCCCCTGATACTGCAATATCAAGCTTACGTTGCCTAGCAAAGGGAATGACAGACCCTATAGGAGCGTTGTTTACAGCAAATTGCACCTTGATGTTATCACCTGTTAAAGCAACAGTTTGCCGTTTTTGAATAGCCTGCCAGATGCCTTCACGACTCAAATTATTAGCCCAAACGGCTAGCCTTCCATGACCATAGCTGCCAGGGTGAGCACTATGATGATCAGTTGAAGCCATTACACCCACAATATTTCCTTGTGCCAAACCATATTGATATAAACTTTGACCATCACGAGGGCCCATAGTATGCAAATAAGGGTAAGGTGCTTCAGCGCTTTCAGACGCGCCGTGCATAGACATTATTTCGACAACAGGGCTGAATTCTTCGCTATAGGTTTTCCAGTTAATGCCTCTATAGCTTTGCTTATAACCAATATGATGCGGTAACAACATACAGTCAATACCTTGATTTTGATAGTTTCGCAACTCTGCCCGAATATCCTCAAGATGCTCCTTGCGAATAATGTCACCCTTAGCTTGCTTAAAGTAAATATTATGATCACCATACTCAAGAGAATGCCACTCATAACCTAAAAAGCTAATAAACACACCAGGTTCATTGTGGCTTTCAACGAGCGCAACTGAGTCCTTCCATTGGGCTCGAGTGCGTTCAAATCCTTGTTGATGGTAATCAACTACAGCTTTAAGTTGGGCTTTGTCTTTGGGTAAGTCACCCCAATGAGCATGGACAGTTACGCAGGCAAAATCAAGTTGCATTTTGGCGTTACGAAAAGCGTCTTCGAGAGAGCCATGTCCGTACCCTGTAGAGCAGTGACTGTGGATATCTCCAACGTACATGGTTAGATCTTGGTAGCCAATCAAGTGGGCATTGTTCTCTGTAGCCATGGTGTACCTTACTATAAAATTATGTTTTGTGAATTATTGTCAGTAAACCCACACCATTTCTTGAAGCGTTACGTCTGGCGCTGCGCAAAAATGCTGCTACTTGCTAGGGCTGGCGCGTTGCTAATATTTTGGTAAGGTAATGTATGTCTTAGAGATTTATTGTTTCATTTAGAGGTATGAAATACCCAAGCATACATTGACACCATGTGCTTATTTATGATAAGTTGTGCAAACGTTTGCACAACTTATTGACGATATAATAATAGCTATTTTAAGTATTTGAGCTTCTAGTTTCTCTTTTCGAGGAGTAAGACCTTGTTGGTATCTATTAAAGACATAGCTAATAAAGCTAAAGTGGCACCATCAACAGTTTCTCGAGCGCTCAATGATCATCCTAGAATTGGTTTAGAAACCAGATTAAGTATACAAAAACTTGCTAAAAATATGGGCTATGTACGCAATGAAGCTGCGAGACACTTGGTGGCTCAAAAGTCTGGGAGCATAGGTGTTTCAATTGTTGATTTAGCGGATCCCTTTTACGCAGATATAACGCAAGGTATCGAAGACACGGCAAATCAATTTGGGTATCAACTTCTTATGGCCAGCCATAAAAAAGATATGCAGCGTGAACTCAAGGTCGTGCAAAGCTTTCAAGAAAAACGTACCGAAGGCATTATCATTGCTTTTTCTAATGCTTACAAACAGTATGTAGAGAAAAAAGAAATATTTGTCCCGATAGTTGTCATTAACCGCTCAGACTTTCCTTATGCAGTTCTTACAAACCGCGCTAAAGGTGCAACCCAATTAATGCATCACTTAACGAGCTTAGGCCACAAAAGAATTGCCTTTATCAGAGGCATAGACCCTGAGGGAAACAGAGACCGACTAAAAGCCTATAAAGATGTCTTAAAAGAAAACAAAATCGCGTTTCAAGACAAACTTGTGTATTCAGGTGACGAAGGCATTGCAGGTGGGATAGCCGCTGCCAACAAAATTTTAATGCTAAACCCAAGGCCTACAGCTGTTTTTGCCTACAACGATAGAACCGCTATAGGTGTTATAAAAGGCTTAAGAAGATCAGGGCTACGTGTTCCCGAAGATATATCTGTAGCAGGCTTTGACGACCTTGAAATTGCTGAACACTACCACCCGTCTTTAACAACAGTAAAACAACCTGCATATCAACTAGGTGTAAGCGCTATGACGATGCTAGTTAACAGAATTCAGGGCAAAGATGTCACAAAAGAATGGCTCGAGCCTGAACTCATCATTCGAGACTCCACTGCTGCTATTTGACGTAACTATAAAAGGAGGTTTGAACAAAACACCGTAGGTATTTAGATTAGTTCATTTGGAAGGGAAAAGAAATGATTAAAGGAAAGTATTCAAGACGTAGATTTTTGAAGGCAACAAGTGCGCTTGCAGGTGCAATGATGTTTGATAAGTACTTGCCAAGTCGCGGCTTGGCAGCGTTTGCTCAGGGTGTACCCAGTGTTGATCCGATTACTATTTTGATTAATGACTCACCTTGGTTTCCTGGGTTTGCCGCTTTAACTGAAATGTATACAGAAGCAACAGGCAATGTTATTAACCTTGACGTAACGCCTTTTAACGGTATGTTTGAAAAAGGACGTAATGCTGCTACCTCGAGTGAAAGTGAATATGATGTCTTAGCGATCTCAGAGGGGTTTCAGCAGTTTTTTTATGCAGGTGGCTTGCTTTCGCCTATAACGGATGTTGATGGAGAGTTTGACTTAGATCCACAGATAATTTCTTATGGTGATATGGGTCGTTGGGACCCTGATTTAAAAACAAATACACCTGACGGTCAAATTTTAGGCATTCCTATTAATGGCAACATCCAACTTTACTATTATCGTAAAGACTTATTTGAAGAAGCGGGTTTTGAAGCGCCCACAACCCATGCAGAAATGGAAACGATTGCTGAACACTTTAATAACCAGCCCCGTATGAGTGGGCTTGCTGTAAGAGCTAATCCTATCTGGTGGGAATTTGGCTCTTATATGCACTCTTATGATGCGCCTTACCTGTCTTTAGGTGATGATGGTGCTTGGACTATTGGTATGGAACAGCCAGGCGCACTAGAAGCTGTTAATACCTTTATCAAACACGGGCAAACTTGGGCTCCGCCTAACTATACTGAAATTGGTCAGTCTGAATTACTAGCCCTCATGTCGAGTGGTCGTTTAGCTCAGGCGCACTTTGTGGGTGCAGCTGCACCTAACTTTGATAAGCCAGATCAATCTGTTGTTGTTGGCAATGTTAATGCAACCGTTGTTCCAGGTGCCACTGCAGATAGCCGTGTAACAGGATCTGGTGCTTGGTGCATGTCATTGCCTGCCAATATTGGGCAGACTCGTCAAGAAGCAGGGCTTACTTTCTTAAAGTGGGCAACCCAAAGTGAGCAGCAAGTTGCCTATGCACTTGCAGGCGCTATACCTGTGCGCCAAGACACTTACGAAACACTCTCAACACATGAGACACTGGGCTGGTGGACAAGTGCTTTTGCTGAAAGTACCCCTTTTATTAGGGCGTTACCGAGAATCCCTGAAACACCTGAATTTAGAAGCTCGGTTAATTTACGTATGGCCCAAGCTTACGCAGGCGAAATACCTGTCGATGAAGCAGTTGCGCTTATGGGTCAAGAAACAAGAGCTGTTTTAGAAGCAGCAGGCTACTCTATCGCTTGACGGCTTAAATCACTCAATATAGATAGAACTTAGAGGCTAGTCGTTAGATAGTGACAGCTAGCTTCTAAGCTTTTTGATAGGAGGAATCAAACTGAGTCTTCTCCAAGAAACATCCACTAGGGCATTACCAAAGAAACCAAATCCACTGCAACGCTTGTTTGGCGATGGAGGTTTTAAATACTGGTCTTTAGTACCCATGTTAATTGTTCTGATTATTTTAACTGTCTACCCAATGATTCAACTCTTAAGAATGAGTGTGTCTGAAGTTAGTTGGGTTGAAGGTCAGCAAGTTTGGAACTATGTAGGACTCGAGTACTTTAATACGGTTAGGGCTGACCCCGTTGTGGGTATTGCCATTAGAAACACGCTTTATTTTGTTGTTGTCACGGTTGTTTTAGAAACCTTTTTAGGGCTTATCTTAGCCTTAGCTGTTAGCCAAACTAAGTTGTTTAGTACATTGTACCGAAGCGTTATTATCATTCCGCTTCTTATTCCAGCGGTTGCTATTGGCACTATGTGGTCGCTTATGTATGACTATAATTACGGGGCTCTTAGTCAGTTTTTCTATGCCATTGGCGTTAAGAATCCACCTTTGTGGACGGCTGATCCGAGCACAGCTTTGTTTTCAGTCATCTTGGTAGATGTTTGGCACTGGACTAGCTTTTTGTTCCTGATTATTTTAGCAGGTGTACAGTCTTTACCTGAAGAAAGCATTGAAGCCGCCAAGGTTGATGGTGCCAATGCTTGGCAGCAACTCAGGTATGTCATGCTACCCTTGCTTGTCCCTACTATCATTATTGCGGCTATGTTGCGCACCATTCATGCCTTCAAAGTTTTTGACCAGATTTTTGTTTTAACCTCAGGGGGGCCAGGTACATCAACTCAGGTCATTAGTCTTTATATTTACGAAGTTTTTAATGATCAGGCGCGTATTGGCTACGCATCCTTCTTGGCACTTGGGGTTACGCTTATTATGTGTGTTTTTGTTCTTTTTTATCTCTGGCTTAATAGAAGTTTCGGAAGGCGGTTCAACTAATGGCCAAACGGAGTCACACAATGGCAAAATTTTTCTTAAATGGCCTGCTTTGGTTGGTTGTACTGATTATTCTTTATCCTGTTTTTTATATGTTCACAACCTCTTTAAAACTCACCCGCCATATTTTCTCAGGACAATTTTTCTTCACCCCCTCCATGATTAATTATCAAGAGATTTTTACAGGAACACGCGGCAACTTCTTTTTGCTGACCCGAAATAGCCTTATTGTAGCTACACTTGTAGCGATTATTGCTCTTGTTATTGGATCACTTGGAGCTTACAGTTTGACACGCTTTAAATGGCCAAGATGGGTTTCGAGCGGGCTAATTTTGTGGCTCTTATTTATTAATATGATGCCCACAATTATTTTTGTGAGCCCTTATTACCTGCTGGTACGTAGCATAGGAATTTATGACACCCCTTACGCTGTTGCAATGGCCCATATTGTCCTTAATTTACCGTTAGCTTTTTTAATGATGTACAACTTCTTTTCAGATGTCCCTGATGAACTTGCTGACGCTGCGCGTATAGATGGTGCTAATCATTGGCAAACCTTCTGGCGAATTATGTTACCGCTTGTCAGGCCTGGCATTGCAGCAACAGCTGTGCTGGTTTTTGTTTTTAGCTGGAAAGAGTTTCTCTTTGCTTTATCGTTAACAACATCGACGGCTGGGCGGACGATTCCTGTGGGTATCTCGAGCTTTGTTCAAGAATTTAACATTCGTTATGGTGAAATGGCAGCGGGCTCTTTCTTTGCTATGATTCCTGCCCTTATTTTAGTAATAGTGGCGCAGAAACATATTGTTAAAGGCTTAACAGTTGGTGCGGTCAAAGGATAAGATTCTATCAAGATACAAAAATCAGACTACACTATTTCTTAATGAACTAAATATGATGATATTTAAGATAGTTGTTTAACTTGCTTAGAAAATATCAACCATTCAATTAAAAACAAGGGAAGTTAAGGTATGGCAAAATCAGCAAGTAAAAAACAACCTAATATCGTTTTCTTTTTTACAGACCAACAACGTTTTGATACCACAGGCGTGCATGGTAACCCTTTGGGCTTAACGCCTAACTTTGATCGTTTTGCGCAGCAAGGCACGCATCTGTACAACTGTTTTACGCCTCAGCCTGTTTGCGGGCCTGCTCGGTCTTGCTTGCAATCGGGTCAATACGCCACCACAACAGGTTGTTACCGAAACGGTATCCCCTTACCCAAAACAACTAAACCCTTAGCAACTTACTTTAATGATGCTGGGTATCACACGGGCTACATAGGCAAGTGGCACTTGGCCAAGTCAGATAATGAAGGTGCTGTTGAAGAAAACGAGCGTGGTGGCTATCAGCAGTGGCTTGCTGCTAACTTACTCGAGTTTACGTCTGATGCTTATGATACAAAGCTTTATAACAATGCCAATGAAGAAGTGAAATTACCCGGCTACCGTGTTGACGCCATGACGGATGCTGCGATTCGTTATATTGACGCGCAAAAAGACAATCCGTTTTTCTTGTTCATGTCTTTCTTAGAGCCGCATCATCAGAATCATATTGATGATTACCCGCCGCCAGATGGCTACCGTGAGCGTTACGCAGGCAAGTGGCTTCCACCTGATTTGGCTGCGCTGGGTGGCTCAAGCCATCAGCACATTGCTGGTTACTACGGCATGGTGAAACGCTTAGATGAAGCGTTCGGGCGGCTACTAGACGCTTTAAAAAGCCTTGATATCTTAGATAATACAATTATTGTATTCACCTCAGATCATGGCTGTCACTTTAAAACACGTAATGACGAGTACAAACGCTCTTGCCACGAAAGCTCCATTCGAGTTCCCACAGCTATTTCTGGCCTGAATTTTAATTCGGGTGGGCAAATACGTGAACTCATTAGTACCCTAGATTTACCTGCCACCCTGCTAGATGCTGCTGGTATTGAAGTGCCTGAGCAGATGCAAGGACGCTCAATTATGCCACTTGTAAATCGCCAAGAAGTAGACTGGCCTGAAGAAGCCTTCATTCAGATTAGTGAATCGCAAGTAGGACGCGCTGTTAGAACTCAGCGTTGGAAATATTGTGTAGATGCCCCAGATAAAAATGCTTGGGATGACATGAATTCAGATACCTATGTTGAGCAGTACCTTTATGATTTGCAGACTGACCCTTATGAACTGTTTAACCTGATTGATTTAGAGTCGCATCAAGGTGTTGCTGAAGTGATGCGCAAGCGATTAAAAAGAAGAATGCTTGAAGCGGGTGAAGCGGAAGCAAAGATTTTACCAAGCCCCAATCCGAAACTAACTTATGGGCAACGCCAAGTTTTTAAAGGCGAGGAATACCTGTAGTGAAACGACCCAACATTGTCATTACCATGGCAGATGATCAGCAAGCCTCAAGCCTATTTGATAAAAACATTCATACGCCAACTTTAGATGCCATGAGGGCTGAAGGCACTTGCTTTACCCAAGCCCATCACTTTGGCTCATGCCATGGCGCTGTTTGCGCACCAAGTCGTGCCATGTTACATACAGGACGAACTTACTTTAACTTTCCGACCTTACTGCATAAAGAGATAAAAACAAAAGAAAAGCAAGCTAACGTAGCAGCATTATCTGATAAAGAATGGCAAGAAAGCTTAGAAGCCATTTACACATTACCCATGCTCGGCGAACTACTCGGCTCGAGTGCTTACAACACGTTTGCGACAGGTAAATGGCATAACGGTAAGCAGTCGTTTAATAAAAGTTTTCAAAATGGAGCAAATATCTTTTTTGGCGGCATGAGTGACCATGACAAAGTGCCCCTTCACCAATATGACTCGAGTGCTGCTTATCCAGATGAAGCTATTGAATATGCGGAGGGTTTCTCTACAGATTTATTTGTGGATTCTGCTACTGATTTTATTAATGGCTATAGTTCAGAAGAACCTTTTTTCTTACTGGTTTCGTTTACTGCGCCGCATGACCCAAGAACACCGTTGCCAAACTATCAAGAGATGTATCAAGCTAAAACTATTGAGTTGCCCGTAAACTACTTGCCAGAGCATCCCTTTGATAATGGTGAAATGCTCTGCCGCGACGAACTGCTAGCCCCTTTTCCTCGACCTATCGAGAACGTAAAACAGCAGCTAGCTGAGTACTACGGCATGATTACGCATATGGATGCTGGTATTGGTCGTGTTCGGGAAGCTCTAAACGCCAAAGGGTTGCTTGATAACACTCTTTTTATTCATACAGGTGATCACGGTTTAGCCGTGGGTCAGCATGGTTTGTTTGGTAAGCAAAATATGTATGAACACTCCATAAAAACACCTTTAATCATGACAGGGCCAAGCATTCCTAAACATAAAGAAAGTAACGCACTTGTGTATCAGCATGATTTATTTCCAACTATTCTTGAAGCAGCAAATATAGACGTTCCTGAATGCGATTTTGAGTCTTTATGGCCGCAGCTCAAAAATGACAATGCAGCAGAGCGAGAAAGCATCTTCTCAAGCTACCGCTCAGGGCAGCGCACTGTAAAAAGCAAAAAGCTCAAACTCATTCGTTACTTTGAAGAAAACGGCAAAGGCAGTAACGAAAGACAACTTTTTAACTACCAAGAAGACCCCTTAGAAACCATAGACATGCAAGCTAACGCATCTTACAAGCAAGACATTAAAGAACTCAATAAGGTCATGCTCGAGTGGATGGAGCGCAGTAACGACCCCCTAAGAAAAAATAGGGCAGTTAACGAAGCTTAAGATTTAGCAATACTCGAGCTTAAAAGAGCGCTAAGGCTAGGAGAAACTGTATGACAAAGAATCGCCCCAATTTCTTAGTTATTTGCACTGATCAAATGCGTGCT
>CAYGTA010000174.1:0-9211 GCA_964352605.1 uncultured bacterium
CCCTAAAAAGCAACTCAGTAGCACCCCCCTGCGTTGCCGTATCAATAAAAAACCTTAAAATTTGCGGCACAAGCAACTGCAACGCAATACCTAAAAACAACAGCACCGCCATAAGCACAACTTTTTTCCACTGCGGACGCAAATAACGACCCAGCAAACGCAAATACGTACGCGTCGAAACTATCGAAACTTTTTTCTGATTAATATCCATCTTGCATGCCCCTTAACACCAAAACCTGTCTTTAAACACGCCCACAGGTTCAAATCATGCAAGAAAAAAACCGTGGGTTCAAAAATGCCCACGGTCATAAGTACAAACATTACTTAATTACAAGCAGGCAGACTCCTTCCCAGAAGCACTGGGGTTAGCATCTGGAATAAAAAATAAAACCTTAAGCATAATAAATGTGCCTGCCTTTCAAAGTTCACAAAAAGTGACTAAACAAACAATAAAAGAAAAGCTCGAGCTTGTCAAGCTGAACTAGATTTTAAAGCTTATAAGGTAAATTTTTAAGAGGCGTTAAGTGCTAACGCTCTGTAAAAGCACATGCAATTTAGCATTAATGGTGCTCACAAGTATAACTAGCGCTTGCCCTTAGACAAGCAAATCATGTACAGTGACGCTGGTTCGCTGTTAACACAGCACGGAGGCAAATTATGCGTCACCTTCAAACAATCGTCCTTAACTTTAATTAAGACGGTTTTATAACAACATTTTTGAGCCGTTTACATGTTTTGTAACGGTATACTTTTTATTTCCAAAAATTAAAAGCTTTTCACATTTCTCGCGGCCTTTAATGGCATTTGCTGATACTTGGTTACTAAAACGCATTAAAGGTATTTCATACAGCGCCGTAACTGTTGCACGTTTAGGAGTTGAATTTGCATCCTCGAATGAAGAAATTTTTTTCTTACTACCAACCCTACAAAGGCTTACTTATTGCCGATTTACTATGTGCCGTCATTGTTGCAGGCATTGCACTAGTCTTTCCTCTTTGCGCCCGATACATTACCAAAACCATTCTGGAAAGTGGTGCTCCAAACGCTTTAACACAAATTTATAGTGTGGGCCTAATCATGCTCGTCCTAATTATCATTTATGCCTTTTGTAGTTTTTTTATTGATTATCAAGGGCACACAATGGGAGCGTTAATGGAAAGAGATATGCGAGCTGAGTTGTTTGAGCATTACCAGAAGCTGTCCTTCGACTTTTTCGACAATCAAAAACTTGGTCAGCTTATGAATCACATAACGAATGACACTTTTGCGCTTGGTGAACTTTATCATCATGGTCCTGAAGATATTATTTTGACTACAATTAAGTTTATTGGCACGTTTATCATCCTTTTAAGCATAAACACCCCTCTTACCCTTATTGTTTTTCTTTTTTTTCCTGTAATGGCGATTTACGCATTTTACTTCAATAAAAAAATGAAGCTTGCTTTAAGACGCAGTAAAGACCGTATAGGTGACATTAACGCTCAAGTAGAAGATACCCTAGCAGGAATCAGAGTTGTGAAGTCCTTTGCAAATGAGACTGTTGAAGATACAAAATTTAGAACTGAAAACAATCGTTTTTTAGAAAGCCGCAAAGATGGTTATCGAAGTGAAGCCTATATGTATAGCGGTGTAGTGGCATTCACGCAGCTTTTTACCGCCATAATCCTTGTCTTTGGCGGTGCAAGCATTGTCCAAGATTCACTGGATCTCGCTGATTTAATAACCTACCTACTTTACATAGGCATTTTAATTGAGCCAATAAGAACTGCTTTGAATTTCGCTAGGCTTTACCAAGAAGGCATAACAGGGTTTGAGCGCTTCATGGAAATTCTAAACGTTCAGCCTAGTATTAAAGATGAAAAAGGCGCACTTAGCACCCTGCAGTTACGCGGAGCAATATCATTCAAAAACGTAAGTTTTAACTACCCAGAGACATCTGAACAAATTTTACAAGAGCTCTCACTTGATATACGCGCAGGTGAGTTTGTAGCCCTCGTAGGAGCATCGGGCGTAGGCAAAACAACACTTTGCTCCCTAATTCCAAGATTTTATGAAGTAACAAAAGGCGACATCTTTATAGATGGACAAAACATAAAAAAGATTCAACTCGAGTCTCTTCGTAAAAACATTGGTGTTGTTCAACAAGATGTGTACTTATTTTCGGGAACCATAAAAGAAAACATTGCTTATGGAAAACCTAATTCAAACCATAAAGACATCATTTCCGCTGCGAAAAAAGCCAACGCCCATGAATTCATTATGAAATTACCCAACGCCTATGACACAGATATAGGACAGCGCGGCGTCAAGCTTTCAGGAGGCCAAAAGCAACGCTTAAGCATTGCTAGAGTGTTCTTGAAAAACCCACCCATTCTCATTTTTGATGAAGCAACCAGTAGTCTTGACAATGAAAGCGAAAAGGCTGTACAAAGCTCACTCGAGCAGTTAAGCACTAACCGCACAACGATTGTAATTGCTCACCGCTTATCAACCATCCAACATGCGCAGCGAATTATTGTACTCGAACATCGTGGTATAGCAGAACAAGGAACACATGAAGATCTGATAGCTAAAGGCGGCATATACGCAAACCTACATAAAACGAAAATGAGGTTATGAGAAAATCCAAAAAGGAAACAGCCTTAAAAAAAAGCTCGAGCTTTTACACTTACAATTGAAATACCCGTATACATTTAAGCATCAATGTTAAATTAGCTTTTGTATGGTCTATAAATCATTTCTTTTTCTTATTTTTTTATTGTCACTTTCTTGGGCGCAAGAAGACATTGTTTTAGAGGGGCAGTTACCTCAGAGTGTCATTGGTTTGCCTGCAGTAAGGCAGCTTGGTGTTGAGAATGCTGTGCTGCAAATGCTTGACCCGTTTACGGGTTCAGTTCTAGCTAAAACAAGTTTAGATGCTGAAGGGAAGTTTAAGTTAGCATTGCCCTACCCTATTCAAGCTAGAAATCTAGCTTTGTTAGAAGACACTCTCTGCCCTAGCGAATCAGCCTCTAAAACTGCTGTGTCCGTTGCATTAGTGAATGAGCTTTTTGTGCTTGACCCTTTAAGCCAAAAACTTGCCAGCATAAGCCGCTCAACATATAACTTTATTAATGACTATCCTGATGTGAATGATCAGGAACGCTGGTGGATTTACGTGTCTGAAGATGTCAGCATAACAGGCTTTTGCACGCAAGATGACTGGCCTCGCATAGACACGCAGTTAGAGCTACAAAGGGGTTGGAATTTAGCACTCGTGACGTACTCGAGTGCGCCTAATAGTGCTATTTTAACGGGGCTTTTTTCGACGCAGTTTGTGCCTGCTGAGCTGCCTTGGCAGAGTAGTTTTTAGGTGTGAGTCATGTTGTTGCTATTAATGATATTTTGCGGGCTTCGGCTACCCTGTCGAATGTTATTGAGCCTACGCCTTTGCAGCTGAGTAAGCGTTTATCTGCGAAGTATGAGGCTAATATTTATTTTAAGCGTGAGGATTTGCAGGAGGTTCGTTCTTTTAAAATTCGGGGGGCTTATAACAAAATTGCGTCTTTATCTGAACGTGAAGCTAAAGCAGGTGTGGTCTGCGCGAGTGCTGGTAATCACGCGCAGGGGGTTGCGTTTAGTTGTAATAAGTTGGGTATAAAGGGTGTTATTTTTATGCCTTTGGGTACGCCGACGCAGAAGGTGCGTAAGGTAAGGCTTTTTGGTGGGGCTTGGGTTGAAGTTAAGCTTTTTGGGCGTAATTTTGATGAAGCTAAAGAGGAGTCTCTTCGTTTTTGTGAAGAGCAGGGGTTTTGTTATGTGCATCCTTTTGATGATGCTTTTACTATTGCGGGTCAAGGCACGATAGCTAAAGAAATTTTTGATCAGGCAACCTTTTCACCTGATGTGATTGTGGCGTCTATTGGTGGGGGTGGGCTTATGGCTGGCATGAGTATTTATGCGAAGGGGGTAGCGAGTAAAACCAAAATGATTGGCGTTGAGTCTGAAGGTCAAGCGTCTATGCTGGCCTCGATTAAGGCGCAAAAAATTGTTACTTTAGATGACGTAAATACCTTTGCTGAAGGTACTGCCGTAAAAACTCCGGGTAGTTTGACGTTTGATATTTGTAAAGATTTACTGGATGACATAAAAGTCGTTGAGGTGGGGCATATTTGTTCAGAGATGATTGACCTTTATCAAAATGAAGGTGTCATTGCAGAACCCTCAGGCGCTTTGCCTTTCGCGGCACTCGAGCAGCTTAAGTCTGAACTTAAGGGTAAGCATGTGGTTTGTGTTATTTGTGGAGGTAATAATGATATTTTGCGTTACCCTGAAATTATGGAGAAAAGCCTTATTTGGCAGGGCTTGAAGCATTACTTTGTGGTGCATTTCTCGCAGCGTCCGGGTGAGTTAAAACGCCTTGTGAATGATGTGCTTAGTAACCATGAGGATATTGTACTGTTTGAATATTTGAAGCGCAGCAATAAAGAAAAAGGTGCTGCGCTTGTGGGTATAGAGATTAATCATAAGAATGATATTGCGGGGCTACTCGAGCGTTTTTCAGCGAGTAGTATTGAGTTTGAAAAGATTGATCCTGAGGATAGTTATTACTCGCTTCTTTTGTAGTGAGTAGTAACTACAGCTGTTCTATTTTGTTTAGCTTGGTGGGCCAAGTATTGTGAATTCGATGATGTCTTCACCTTGCAAAGCTGGGTTGCCTGAGTCTGTAGCGGTTAGTCTGAGTTCGTAGGTTCGTACGGGTGAGAATAGTCTTAAGCCAAGTACAGCAGTGTTGCCTACATCTATAGCTTGCCATGTTGCTGTGCCTTTCACGCGGTAAGACCACGCTAAACTCGAGCCTGTTAGATTGCCATCTTCAGCATCTCTAGCTGTTCCCTGTAAAGGAATGTTGGTGTCATCAACCCCGTCATAGTAATCAAACCACTGTAGGTTAGCGCCGTCTTGAGGGGAACTAATGCGTACGGTGGGTGCAGTGTTGTTTGTTTCAATGAGCGTAATGCTTATTTGGTCACTTGCTGTGCCGTACTCAACGTAAATGATTTGTTCACCTGCTGAAAATTTGTCACGGTTAAAGCTTAGGGTGTCTCTAGCAATAATTAAGCCATCTGGTCCACCTAAACGCCACAAAATAGGATAGATGGGTGCGTCGGTAGTGTCGTTATCATCTTCAATAACTGCAGTAAATGAAATGTCTGAACCTAAGGCAAAGCTAGCACCTTCGGTTGGGCTGGTTATGCTGACCTTTGGAGCGCAAGCAGCGGGGGGTGGTGACGCGTTTGATACCGTTATGCTTACGGTATCTATTAAAAATTTTGAGCCTGAGCTGTGAATTGCTCGAGCGCTTATGTCGTAGTTACCATCGCATAAGCTAGTTACGCTTAAGGTCCCACCACTTTGGCTTGAACCCAAACCAATGATTGTACCTGAGGCGAGTGTATAAAACCAGTTAATGCTGTAGTTGTCTACATCTACGCCCTCTATGACTGCTTTAAAGTCAATGCTTCCTTCATCAAAACGTGCATTTTCACTAGGTTGCGTAATTTGAATGCTTGTCGCATCAGTCTGCCGAGCTAAAACTATGCCTGAATTACTATTAAGCAGACCACTGATAATGCCTAATTCATTTTTATGAATGTAGCCTTCAAAATTACCTAAACCTGACAGTGAAAATTTTAGGGATTGTGTTGCCACATCAATAATAGGCGTAAATTCATCGCGGTCACCCTCAGAGTAAAAAGCACCCGCCCAACCTGAAGCGAGCTTTTCAAGCTCAACAAAGCCTTCTTTCGTTGCATGATGCACTGCCCAGACGCCAGAAAAAGAAGTTTCAGAAAAGCTCGAGCTTTTTGCGTTTGAGGCTAGTTTGCCATCTTTGTGTGCGTAGAAGCCTAGTTTTTTATTTGAGGGGGTTTCGTAGTATCCGGCCATAAAGAGGGGGTCGCTATCATCTACAAAGGCATTAAACTGATTTCCGCTTAGGGTTTCAAAGTTTAGGTTAGGGTTTTGAAAATCAGCGTAGAAGTCTAGCTTGCCTTGGGTATTTACGCTGCCGTTTACTCGAAAGGTATTGCCAGCGGCATTAAAGAGTGTGCCTAAACGGCGGTCTTTCTGGTTAGGACTAAAGCTACTGTCGTTGTAGTAATCTGCAAGTCTGTAAAAATCTAAAGTGAATGCCTCACCATCTAGAGAGGCGTCCCAGCGTCCTAAACTTATGTTGCTATGATCAGTTGTATTTGGGTTTTTGACACCGGTGAGATAGTGAGCGCTTAGGACTCTGCCTGTTTTGTTGCCTGTCACAAAGTCATAACTTAATTTACCAAAGTTTCTATTGCCACCCCCCCAAGAGTTTTTAATAATGAAATAAGGATTATCTGGGTCTGTGCGGTCATAGCCCACCACTAAGATGGCATGTCCGCCACAGTTTGTGCCTTCACCCGGATCCCAAATATCATTTTCAGGCTTCGGGTCAGCGCCACCAATGCAGTAACCAAAAATAATTTCTCTACCTGCGTTGAGTTGCTGCTCATACCAAGTTATATTTTTAAGCTGCGTGTTATTAGCAGCAACAAAACCTGTTATGCCGTAGCTTGCATTTTGCTGAGCCAGTCTTGGAAAAGGCGTATGCACCAAAGCATTAGGAATTTGATACGTTGATTCTTCATCTTGCAAGTTAAAGGCATTTAGCTCCGCCTGACTTGCTACAGGAAAGACACTTGGGTCACTTGAAAACCTTGGGTTATCATTTGCCTGATTCATATCAGCATAACTAGCAAATGGAACATAAGGCGCATCTGTTTCTAAAGGAATTAAAAGGTCTTTAAGTAAAATAAGCTGACCTGCTGTTGAGTAACCACCCGCCGGGCCTCGCTGGCTGTCACGCACAGCTGCTGTATTAGTAACAGCACTATCACTGCTGTACAAATCTGTGTCTAAACGCGCCATTTTGGTGACATGATTAGCATATTGCTCAGACAAATCTAGCTGCCCAAAACCAGAGCGATTATAAGAGGCCTCAATCGCAGCTAAAGTCGCAAAGGTCTGGCAGGTACCCCGCCCACGCTGATTTCTAACATCTGTCTGATTAGCCGTCAAATCAATTCGGCTAGGCAAGGTTTGTTGCAACTCTAAAGATGCTTCTTCATCACCCAGAACGTGTGAACGCTCGAGTAAATCTTCTTCAGTGATTAACTGAAACTTCTGACCATCTTCAAGCACAGCGTAAGACACACCTTCTTCTTCAATAATGTCTTTAACTACTGCTGTTTTAGACTCAAGCACCGTCACCTGAACTCGAGCTTCTGTTTGTGAAAGTGAATCAGTCACTTTCAGTAAAAATTCAAATTCACCCAACGCATCAGCTAGAAAAGAAAGCTGCGGCTTGTCAGTCGCTTGCAAACTAAGCTGACTAGCCTCAGGTTTAACTAGCAAAGACCAGTCGAACGTAACAACGCCCTCTTCATTTGACACTCGAGCTTCTAAAGTGACGTCTTCACCTAAAGAAACCGTCTGATTTGATATAGATACCAGCAAGTTTGAACTTGCTGCTTCATTAGTAGCGCAAGCTGCCAGTAAAAGCATAGCTATAAACATTAAGAACTTAAGCCGTTTCATACATTTCTCCTTAGTATTGGGGTGCTTAAGATAAGTACGAGAAAGCTACTCACCTTAGCTATTTAAAGCTTAGAAGAATGCCGTCAAAAAGCCGTCAAAGCACAAAAAAAGCGCGCCATAACAGGCGCGCTTTTTACAATTCTTTTAACTTAAGGGCAAACTCGAGCTACCGCATCAGCTAAAGGCGTGTTGCTTAGTTTTAGCTTTGCTAAGTAAGGCTGATTTGAATTGTCAGTACCACACTGAACTTGTTTTTGAGATAAGTCAAAGGCACTAAAGACCGCGACATTTGGCGCACTAAATGATGTACCTGCGTAACTCAGATTAGATACTGTTTGCTTATGACCATTCACTTTAGGGTTAATGTTCGTAATTCTGAACCAAGCACCTGTATCTAAAACTTGAGATGCATTACTAAAGAAATCAGGATTCTGAGCATCCTTCCAGTTACTTGCACCCACACCCACCACAAATTCCCAATTAGCAGGGTACATTTGGTAACGACGTGAAAAGTTACCACTCGAAGCTACAAAAACCAAATCACCATAGCCTTGCGCATCTGTCATGATGTAATTTTCTAAAGGGTCATTCTGAGCAGCAACACTCACTAAGTCGCTAAATAACTGCTCAAACGCAGGGCTACCATCTTGCTGACCAGAGACCGCTTCAAAGTAAGGCTCAAATGCTTCAAAATGATCAATATGCTTCTGGAAATCCTCAACGGTACTACAAGGAATTAGTGCAAAACTCATGTTCACACTAAACTTACTCACACCCTGACGAGAAAGCGCACGTAAACCCTGATCTAATCGATTAGCAATCATCTCAGAATTAAAGCCCTCAGTATCAACAGCACGCACCACAAGAAGCGCATCAGACTGCCTATGCCTAAACTCAACCTGCTCAGCATCAATATTACTTAAACGGTACTGCCCTGAACCTTCAATAACTGCTAAGACATGGTTAAACACCAAAGCCCCATGCGAAAACTCACCACGCGCCATAAGCTGCTCTAAAAACACTCGAGTTAGCTGTTTTGGGTTACGCACATCAAACAAAGCCTCACCAAGCGTGTATCCTTGCCCAGCAAAGTCATCTACCACAACAACCGCCGCAGACTGACTAGCATCAAACCAAGCAAACGTGTTTGACAGTTGAGAACCTGCTTCGGTAGATGGAAGTGTTTGGCTGAGTGGGTTAAGAGTTAAACCACCTGTTGAGCCTGAGACATAAAATCCTGAGCCTGAAACGTAAAAACCCTGCCCTGGCATACTAAATTCATTAACAGCACAGTTACCTTCTTCGGGAACAACAAGCGGCTTGTTTGACTCAAACTTCTTTAAGTCATAAATGCTTGGCGCAGCTAAGGTTGAAAACTCAGCATTTTCTGAGCTAACACTGCAAGCTGACAAGACTAAAGATGCTGCCACGCTAAACACAGCAATAAGTTTTTTCATAGGTAACATAGTGGTTTCCTCCAAATTAATCATGCTAATAGCATAAATAGGGGGCGTCAAAAAAGCGTCAAAAAATAAAATGACTGTCAAAATAAATTAAAACACAAAAAGCAGCAACCAAAAACAAAGGATTAATACTAATA
>CAYGTA010000175.1:0-9201 GCA_964352605.1 uncultured bacterium
GGTTTTACAGATGATGGTGGAGTGAGCATGTTTAGACCTTGGCAGGATATTGGTGTTGATTTAGGAACGGCAACGGTTCTTATTTATGTAAAAGGTAAAGGCATTATGCTTCGTGAGCCTTCCGTAATTGCCATGGTTCGTGATACAGGTGAAGTTAAAGCTGTGGGTGAAGAAGCTTACCAAATGTTAGGTAGAACCCCAGGCAATATTGTTGCGGTTAGACCCATGCGAGACGGTGTTATTGCTGATTATGATTTAACAGAAAAAATGCTAACGGAATTTATTAAAAAGGTGCGTAAAGGCCCCTTTAATTTCTTTAAGCCCAACATTATGGTTTGTGTACCAAGTGGCGTGACTGAAGTAGAACGCCGTGCTGTATTGCAAGCTACTCGAAAAGTGGGTGCACGCAGAGCTTACCTTATAGAAGAACCCCTTGCTGCAGCAATTGGCTCAAACGTTAATATAGCTCAACCCACAGGCTCTATGATTGTAGATATAGGTGGGGGCACAACAGATGTTGCTGTGATTAGCTTGGGTGGCATAGTTGTAAGCGAATCGTTACGCATTGCAGGTAACGAATTTGATGAAAGTATCATTCGTTATGTTAGACATAAAGAGAACTTACTGATTGGTGATAGAACCGCTGAGGATATTAAAATGAAAATAGGTGCAGCGCTCATTTTGCAGCCAGATGATGTTAGCGAAATGGAAGTGCGTGGTCGTGACCTTATTAACGGCTTACCAAAAACCGTAAGCATGAGCAGTGAAGATGTGGTTGAAGCGCTTAAAGAACCCCTACAAAAAATTGCTGATGGTGTAAGACGTGTTTTAGAGTTATCTCCGCCTGAACTGGTTGCTGACATCATAGATAGAGGCATCATTATGACAGGGGGCGGATCTTTGTTAAGAAATTTTGACGCGCTTTTAAGAAACACAACAGGCATACCCGTAGTAGTAGCTGAAGATGCCACAGAATGTGTTGCCTTAGGAACAGGGCAAGCCCTAGATATGCTCAGGGTGCTTCGAGACGCCCTAATTTCAGATAAATTTTTAAGACGCTAAGCTAAGTTCACACTTTTCACGTTTTGAACAGCGTATGCTTAGCTTAATGAATAGATTATCAAGACGCTATCTCTGGGTAGCGTTTTTCTTTATAACAATCAGTCTAAGTTTCGCGCAATCAAGCTTTCCGCTTTCTGAAGTCACCACAGGTCTAAAAGGCTACGCCATAACCGCAGGCGCAAACAACATACTCGAGCGTTTTCCTATTGAAGTGCTTGCTGTTCAGCAAGATGTAGGTACGGGCTTTCCTTTGGTTTTAGTTAAGGCAAGTGGTCCTTTTATAGAGTCAACAGGTGGAGTTGCTGCAGGAATGAGTGGTAGCCCTGTTTACTTAGAACATGAGTCAGGGGAAGCCTTACTAGGAGCGATTGGCTATGTATTCCCTAGTTCAGATCATCGGTTAGCACTGGTTACACCCATAGAGATCATGCGGGGGGTAAGTGCCGCTAGTTTAGACTTTAAGCCTTCAGGAGAAGCGTTTGCTAAGCATGGTGAAGCTGTCGCAGTAGCTACACCTGTTTTGCTTTCAGGCTTAACTGAGCGTGCTAGCAAAGCACTCGAGCCTCTTTTTGAGAGTCGTTTGGTAAGTCAGTTTCCGGTTCAGGTGACTGGGGGTGCTAGTTGGAATGAAGCTGATTATAGCTTAGAGCCGGGTAGTGCTGTGAGTGTACAGTTGGTTCGGGGTGATGTCACTATTGCTGCGGTGGGTACGGTAACAGAGATTCAAGGTGACAGTGTTTTAGCGTTTGGACATCCGTTTTTAGGTGTAGGTGAAGTGTCTTTGGCGTTAGCACCAGCTCAAGTATCTTACATTGTGCCTAGTGACGTGGTGCCTTTTAAACTAGCTAATAATGGTCAGACGCTACTAGGCAGCATTACGCAAGATAGAGCGCCTGCTATAGCAGGTGTGTTGGGTTTAGAGCCAAACTTTCTACCTATTACCATTACGCTTAGTGGTGAAGGCTCGAGTGTTACGAAGCGTTTAGAAATTACCAATGATGAGCGTTACTACGCGCCTCTTTTAGCAAGTGCCACAGTGCAAATATTTGATGAAGTTTATCAAAAAGTAGATGCAGGCACTTCTGAGGTGGCGTGGGATATTGCTTTGAGTAACGGCACAATGGTTCGGGTTTTAGAGCAAGTGACTGATTCTAGTGACATATCAAGCTTAACAGCTAGGCTTATAGCTGAACCTTTACGCATTTTGGCAAATAATATTTTTTCTGAAGCTGTGATTGAGCGTGTAGCTATTAACATTAGCTATGAAGAGCAAGAACGCTACGCTGAAATAGTTGAAGTGGTTGCTGAGCAAGAAGAAATTGCTAAAGGTGAGTTTGTGACGTTGCACATACGTTTGCAGCCTTACAGGGGGGAGCCTGAACTTAAAACAGTGCGCTTTACGCTGCCTGAAGAAGCTACAGGAAGCCTAGATATAGTGATACGTGGTGGTATGGAAAATAGCCCTGATAGAGGTGAAGATGGCAAACCTATTTTGTCTTTTGCTGAACTTCTAGCTGCCCTAAACGGCAATGTAGAATCAAGTGAAATCATTATAGAAACAACCATTGAAGATGACAACGAAAGACTCGAGCGGCTTAGTTTTCCTTATTTGGTTCAAGGTCAAGAAACCATTAGTATTACGATTTTAGAAGAGGAAAGCGAAGCTGAAGAGACTGAGTCTGCTAGTGCCGACTCGCAAGAAGACATACCTGAAACGCAAAACGACACAAGTCCAGAAGAAGAAAATAACGATAGAATGCAGCCATGAGCAAAAAAGCCAGCGACTTAGCTAACCTAGTTTCAGGTGAACTCATGGGTGAAGATGTAAAGGTTATGCGCTTAACAGAACCTAGCGCAGCTCAAAAAGACAGTGTTGTGGTACTCGCAAGCCCTAAAGACTTAGCGCAGTTAACAGACGTAGGTCTTATTGTTAGTCAAAAAAAGCTCGAGCTGAAAACGCCTCAAATTATTGTTAAAGATAGCCGTTTGGCCTTAGCTTTACTTTCACACGCCTTTAGCCACAAGCCTTATATTGCTGAAGGTATTCATGCGACAGCTAGTATTCATGAGCGTGCCAGTTTAGCCAAAAACGTTCATATTGGTGCAAATACTGTCATTGGAGAAGGCACAACTATAGCTTCAGGCACACGCATTGCTGCAAATTGTGTCATTGCAGAACAGGTAGAAATAGGTGAAAATTGCACGGTCTATCCTAATGTAAGCGTGTATGCTCATAGCAAGTTAGGCGCTCGAGTCATGATTCACTCGGGTACTATTATAGGAAGTGATGGCTTTGGCTACGCCACAAGTCAACGAGGAGCGGTAAAAATACATCACTTGGGTAACGTTATTCTAGAAGACGATGTTGAGGTAGGTGCAAACAGCTGCATTGACAGAGCTACCTTTGGGGCAACCCGTATTGGTGCAAGAACCAAAATAGATAATTTATGCCAAATAGGTCATAACGTAACCACAGGAACAGACTGCATTATTACAGGCACCGTAGCACTTGCAGGCAGCACAACGCTAGGTAGAGGCGTTATGCTAGGCGGTGGTGTAGGCGCAGTTAACCATGCGCATGTAGGAGACGGTGCACAAGTAGGCGCAAGGTCGCTCATAACCAAAGATATACCCGCAGGTGAAACATGGAACGGCTACCCAGCAGAACCCTACAAAAAATACGTCAGAAAACACTACTTACTAGGTAAACTCGAGTCTATCTGGCAGTTTGTTAAAAAGGCTCAGTAAGGTACTCTAAAGTGAATTTCTTACATTTATTTTTAGTCACGCTGTTCAACTCAAATCACAAAATGAATCTTAGTCGTGGAGACAACTAATGATTCAGGGCTACGGACTTCACACAGGTGTAAAAAGCGAAGTTCGTTTTTTTATTGAAGAAGGCCCTGTGCGCTTTGTGCGTAACGGGGTGAGCATAGAAGCTAGTGTAGCTAATGTAATAAATACGCAACGCTGCACTGTGCTTGCTAAAAATAATCAACAAATAGCCCTAGTTGAGCATTTACTCGCTGCCTTACACGTCAAAAGCTGGTGGCGAAATCTTGTTATAGAAGTAAGTGACCAAGAACTCCCTATCCTTGATGGCAGTGCTCAAGGCTGGCTAGAAGCTATAGAAGATTTAGGCGAACACCCAGACATACCTGACGCTTATACGATAAATCAAAACTTCAGGCACGAAAAAGGTCAATCTTATATAGCAGCAGCACAAGGCGAAACAAAGCTAACTGCTAGCATCGAATTTGAGCATCCTGCCATAGGCAAACAAAGCTGGCAAGGCAGCCCAGAAAGCTACGCAGACTTACTCAACGCACGCACTTTTGGCTTCTTAAGTGAACTCGAGTATTTGCGTTCACAAGGCCTAGCTTCACAAGCAAGCCTAGAAAATGCTATTGTTTTTGATGAGTCAGGTGCACTCCAACCCCTACGTCATCAAAATGAACCTGTCCGCCATAAGGCACTAGATGCCCTAGGAGACTTCTTTTTGCTAGGTCAACCTATACGCGCGAACATAACAATCATGCGCGGCTCACACGAACTCCACACTCATTTCATACGTAAACTCGCAAAGGGTAAAGCTTTATGAAACGACTTAAAGTAGCTGTTATTGGTGTAGGTGTCATGGGCAGACACCACGCTAATATTTATACATCTTTACCTCATGTTGATCTTGTTGCCATTGTTGAACCTGATGACTTTAAACGCTTCGAAGCACAAGTAAGCTTTGATACCAATGGTTACGGCACTGTAGAAGCCCTCTTAAGCCACGAAAAGCTAGACGCTGTGAGCATAGCTGCCCCCACCAGCCTGCATTACGATTTAACCCAAAAATGCCTGCACGCAGGCGTTCATGTACTGGTAGAAAAACCCGTTGTTGATAACGTAAAGCAAGCCAGAGAACTCATGAACTTAAGCCGAGAGCTAAACCTCATTTTACAAGTAGGTCACATAACCCGTTTCTACCAAGCTGTAAACCTACTCAAAAAACAAATCAAAAACCCCTACCTCATAGAAGCACGCAGGCTAACCCCCAACGCACGCATACAAGATGTCGGCGTCATACTTGACCTCATGATTCACGATATAGACATAGTACTGAGCCTTGTTGATTCAGAAGTAGCAGATATAAGCGTAGCCGGACACGCCCTCGAAAACAGCAAGCACGAAGATGTTGCCGCTGCCCAAATACAATTCAAAAACGGCTGCATAGCCCGCTTTTTAGCCAGCCGCATAGCCCCAGACGCAGAACGCAGCCTAGTTATAGCAGAACCAGACCAAACCACCAGACTAGACTTCGCCAAAGAACCCTACACCGAAATGTCAGTCTACAAACCCCAAAAGAAACAAAATGACGGCAGCCACGTACAAGTAACTGTAAGAACCATACATGAACAAAACCCACTACGTGAAGAACTCGAGCATTTCTTAGCACGTATACGAAACGATGAAAAACCCATAGGCACACTAGAAGATGACTTAAGATCACTTGACTTCGCCACGCAACTTATTACCAAGCTCGAGCTTAGATCATCATCTGAACTGGTACAACAAAGCATGACGCAGCAAGAAACACCAAGCTCCAAGCTATAAACAATAATTTTAATTGTGCTACCAGCTATTCGCTGCTGCTTTAAATAAGCTAAACTAAAGCTTCATGCCGCAAACCCTCAGTAAAAGCAAAATACAAAGCTCGAGCCCTGCCATTGAAGTCTGGCCAGGCTTACCTTACCCGCTAGGGAGTCACTGGAATGGCAAAGGGGTTAATTTTGCGCTTTACTCGCAGCATGCTGAAAAAATTGAACTTCTTCTTTTTGATAAACAAACACACGCACTAAGCATGACACTTGTACTACCAGACCAAACAGGCCCAGTTTGGCATGGTTATATTGAAGGCTTGAAACCGGGTCAGCTTTATGCCTACCGAGTTTACGGACCCTATGACCCAGACAAAGGGCATCGCTTTAACCCAAACAAAGTCTTGCTTGACCCTTACGCCAAAACCATAGGACGACCCTTAAAATGGTCAGATGACTTATTTGGCTATAGTTTAGCCAATGGTACAGATGACCGAGTAGCCTGCATAAAAAATAGTGTTTCTCATGCACCCCTAGGGGCGGTTACAAACAGTGATTTTGACTGGGAAGGTGACAAACTACTAGACACCCCCTGGCGTGACACCATTACTTACGAAACACATGTCAAAGGCATTAGCAAAACCCACCCTGATGTTCCAGAAGAATTACGAGGCACTTACTTAGGTCTAGCATCTGAACCCATTCTCAAGCACCTAAAAAACCTAGGTGTCACCGCAGTACAACTGCAACCCATACACGCCAAAGTTAACGAGCTGCACTTAGTACACAAAAACCTTACTAACTATTGGGGTTACAATACGCTCTCTTACTTCGCGCCAGAACCCTCATACGCAGCAACAGGACCCAACAACGCTGTATTCGAATTTAAAGAAATGGTTAAACGTTTACACCAAGCAGGCCTAGAAGTCATAATAGATGTCGTCTACAACCACACAGGCGAAGGCAACCACCTAGGCCCAACCCTATCTTTTAGAGGCATAGACAACAAAGCCTACTACAAACTAAACCCCGCCAACCCACGCCACTACATGGACTACACCGGCACAGGCAACACCCTAGACCCAGGCAACTCCTACGTACTACAACTCATCATGGACAGCCTAAGATACTGGGTAGAAGAAATGCACGTAGACGGCTTTCGTTTTGACCTAGCCTCAGCCCTCGCAAGAGAATTTTACGACGTAAACATGCTCTCCTCATTCTTTAAAGTCATACAACAAGACCCCCTATTGTCACAAGTAAAACTCATAGCAGAACCATGGGACGTCGGTCACGGTGGCTACCAAGTCGGTAACTTCCCATGGCACTGGGCAGAACTCAACGGAAGATACCGAGACACCATAAGAGGCTTCTGGAAAGGTTACCAAGGCCAAGTAGCAGACCTAGCCACCCGCCTAGCTGGCAGCAGTGACATGTACGCACACAACGCCAGAAAACCCTTTGCCTCTATAAACTTTGTAACCTCACACGACGGCTTCACCATGCACGACATGGTCACCTACGAACAAAAACACAACCATGCCAATAGTGAAAACAACCGAGATGGCGACAATCACAACCAAAGCATGAACTTTGGCCATGAAGGCGAAATAAAAAACAAAAAAATAAACCAACTCCGAGAACGCCAAAAACGAAGTTACCTCGCCACCCTCTTCTTATCACAAGGCGTACCCATGCTACTCGGCGGCGATGAATTTTCACGAACCCAAAACGGAAACAACAACGCCTACGCGCAAGACAACGAAACAAGCTGGTACAACTGGAAGCTAAACCCAAGCCAAAAAGACCAACTCGAGTTCACCAAAGAACTCATTGCTTTCAGAAAACAACACCCTATTTTTAGAAGACGAAACTTCTTAACAGGTGAGCAAGGAAAAAACATCTGCAAAGATGTAAGCTGGTGGCACCCTAAAGGCTTCGAAATGAATGATGGAGACTGGCAAAACCCTGCCATAAAAAGCCTAGGTATGCTGCTATGCGGCGCAGCTTTCTACGAAACCGACACCCACGGTGAAATACTAGGCGATGACAGTTTCTTTATAATCTTTAACAAACAAAGCAAAGAAAAATTCACCTTACCTAAAGCCAGCGACTGCAAAACATGGTACTGCGAACTCAGCAGCGACCCCTTCGAAAAGAACAAACACAAAACCTACCCAGCAGGCGAAAAATTTACCTTAGAACCCCACACTGTAACGGTATTTAAAGGCGTTTGAGTTCGGTCAATTACTAAGCTGAATCTTAAATATTAAACCCTTATGATTTTGACCTAGAGCAGTAAGTATAGATACTTTCAGTTTTAGGACAGGATTAAGCTCGTTTGGTATGAAGTTGCACAGCCTGCAAGAAAAATAGAAATCACTAAAGATATAGTTTTTTCCGTCCCCGACGACATTTTAATACTATTTTAAGTATCTCTTTGCTACCTTTAGACAATACAAGGAGGTAGTGTCAGTTTACATTTTTAAGCACAACATATTGGGATACTGTAATTAAAACACTCATTCAAGAGAAAAAAATAGGAGGAAGAACTATGCATCATCTATCACGTCATCACCTACGTCTTCTAAGCCTTATAGTTATAAGCTTGCTGTTTATTTCAGCATGTAGTAATCAGGGGCTGCCAGAGAGTAAAGATTTTGAAAACCAAGCTAGCTTCACATTTACTATTGACCCAAACGATAATAGCGTAACCTTAGAAAAAAATGATAGCTGGCTAGAAAACCTAAGAAGCCCCGCAATTTGCAACACAGCAAGAACCCTACTACCTAACAAAGATCTTATTATTACAGAAGCAAAGCTGGAAACAAGAAATAACAGTCAATACCTAAGCTTCAGCTTAAAAAATGTAACCAACACAAGCTACGAAAACCTAAATGTACTAAGCCCCAACCAAAAAGTACAAACCATAGCTAAACTAGCCGCAGGTGAAACAAGCTCGAGTTTGAGTTTTCCTGTTGCTAAAGGCAGTACCGTCTTTAAACTTGCAGCTAACGCTATAGACTTATGTTCAAGTGAAAATAAAACTGCTGATGTTGAAGTGACTGCTGTTTTAGACAAAAACCCCGTTGCACTAGGTCAGACCTTTAACTATGACGTCGTTATAACAAACAAAGGTCCAGACACAGCTTACAACTTAAGCTTAAAAGATAGCTTTAGTAAAGAAGGTAAGTTTAACTTAACGCTACTCAAAGCCACCCTAAATGGTAAAGATGTACCCTTTGATAATTACGACAAACTCCTTATAGAAGGCTGCCAAGCCAATGAAGAAGAATTACGCTGCCGTTTAGATAAACTCGAGCCTAACGAAAGTTTAAATATAGCGCTAAAAGTTAGGGTTGATGCAGAGTTTAATACGATGAGTGATAATGCTCATTTAGAAACCCAAACAAACAACAATGAGCTAGGTACCGTTATAAACAAAATCGTTGCTGCTTCAGTCACTAATGACCCTAATCATGACAACAACAAAGTCATTACCAACTTAAAAATCGTTAAGAAACTAAATGAGCCTGTAGAACCAACACCT
>CAYGTA010000176.1:0-9201 GCA_964352605.1 uncultured bacterium
TGTGACTCAATGAGACTAGCTTGCGTGATGGTTACAAACTGAGCTTTCTCTTTTAAGCTTGTTACATCAGGCGTTCCGCAGTAACCCATAGCGCTTCTTAAGCCACCTACCATTTGGTAAATAACGTCACTCACAGGGCCTTTATAAGCAACCATGCCTTCTATGCCTTCAGGTACTAGCTTCTTAGCATCTTCTTGAAAGTAGCGATCTGCCGATGAGTTGTCACCCTCACCAGACATAGCACCTAAAGACCCCATACCTCGGTAAGCTTTGTAGCGGCGTCCATCTCTTAAGATGTTTTCACCAGGTGCCTCTGTGGTGCCTGCCAGCATGCTACCTACCATAATGCTATCTGCACCAGCCGCTAAAGCTTTAGGTACATCACCTGTCATTTTTATGCCACCATCTGCAATAACAGGAATGCCTGCTGCGTTTGCTGCTTCAGCTGCCTCCATAATAGCGGTCAGTTGCGGCATGCCTACACCCGTGACCACTCGAGTGGTACATATGCTGCCGGGGCCTATGCCTACTTTTATGGCGTCTGCGCCTCTATCTATTAGGGCTTGAGCTGCTTCTTTGGTGGCTATGTTGCCTGCTACTATGTCAACACTGAAGGTATTTTTTAGGTAACTGAGTGCTTCTAGTATGCCTTCTGAGTGACCATGTGCGCTGTCTAGTACAAGGGCGTCTGTACCTGCTTCTACCAGTGCGCTCGCTCGGTCTATTAAGTCTTTACCTACACCTACAGCAGCAGCAACTCTTAGCCTACCTAGGTTATCTTTCGCGGCATTAGGAAACTCGAGCTTTTTTTGTATGTCTTTTATGGTGATGAGGCCTTGTAGTTTGTAGTCTTTATCTACGACGAGTAGTTTTTCTACGCGGTTTTCTCTGAGTATTTCTTTGGCTTGTTCTAGGGTTGTGCCGACAGGTACGGTAACTAGGTTGTCTTTGGTCATGCGGCTTTCTACGCTTTGACTGTAGTCGGTTTCAAAGCGTAAGTCACGGTTGGTGAGTATGCCTACGAGTTTTCCGTTGGCATCGATTATGGGTACGCCGCTTATGCGGTAGCTGGCCATTAGGTCTTCGGCGTCTTGCAGGATGGCGTTTTTGGTTAGGGTTATGGGGTCTACTATCATGCCGCTTTCGCTGCGTTTGACTTTGTTTACCATGCTGGCTTGTGCTGCTATGCTCATTTTTTTATGAATAACGCCAATGCCGCCTTGTCGTGCCATGGCAACTGCCATTTGGGTTTCGGTTACGGTGTCCATGGCTGACGAGACAACAGGGATGTTAATGGTGACGTTTTTAGAGAAGCGTGTTTGGGTATTTACTTCTTTTGGTAGTACGGTTGAGTGTGCAGGTACAAGCAGAACATCATCAAAAGTGAGGGCTTCTGTACGAAATTTCTGTATTTTAGGCATGGGGTTTCCTCTTTTTTAGGGTTTGTGCAAATAGTGTCAAAACATTTGCTTCTTGAACTTAGTACTTAGGTTTGCTGCAACCATTTGGGTTTAACGATAGATCTAGGCAGCTTTTGTAATTGCTGAAAATGTTATTAAACTTTCTACCTAGCTAAGTACGCACTTAGCCAATAATCAGGTTTAGTATAGCCCCTGAAAGTTAAATACTGACATGCTTAGCTAACGACTCGAGCCATGCTTGAGGCATGCGTACGGCTTGCCCTTGTTGATTGGTGGGTGTATGTAGGGTGTGAGCTGTTGCAATGAGTGTTTTATCGCGGTAAATAGCGTAATCAAATTTAATGCGTCTGCTTTTTGCTTCACTGAGTTGGCTTGTTAGTGTGAGTTCATCATCAAAGTAGACAGCTTGGCGGTAGCGTACATTGAGTTCATTTACAGCAAGTGAAACGCCTGTTTTTTCTTCAAATTCGCGGTAGCTTGTGCCGTGGGCTTTCATCCAGTCAACTCGGGCAACTTCGCACCAAATAACATAAGCACTATGATGCGCGACGCCCATTTTGTCAGTCTCTGCAAATCTAACAGCTAAGCTTGTTTTAACGAGACTCATTTAGGTAAGTACATCAAGCAGATTGCCAAAAAAACTTAGTCTGGGTGTAAAGCGCTTCTGCATGCTTTGTGCTAACTGGCTTTGTAAGTAGCCTTTAGAGCGATCTAAAGCTTCCAGTAAGTCAGCCATATCTTCTTCATTAAGAGTGCTAACTAGCACTTTGGCAGTTTTGCCATCTTTAGATAAATTTACGCGCTCAATGGTAACAACCAAAGGAATACGTGGGTCTTTGAGGCTAGGGATTAAAGAATTAAGTTCGCGAGCTAAACTAAGCTCGAGCCGTTCATTACTCATGTTGTTAGAATAGCAAGTGATTAGCTGTTTAGGGTGGCTAGGGCAGACTAAAGTTTAATATTAATAGCGTTTAGAATCTTATGATCTAAAGTTGATAAAGCCAAAAGCTCGAGTTTCTCTATTTCTATATATTCGCCATCTAGATCTTTTTTAGAGTGTTGAATGGGTGTAACGTCTAAACTAAAATGAGTATAGGCATGTTTAACACTTTTGAAGGCTTTACCTTTTGGTTTTTCATCTACTAAAACAAAACCCCACAGGCCGTTTAGCATTTCATTTTCACTGCGTTGCTTAAGCCAAATTTTGTTGTCGTTTATATCTACTATGGCGTATTTTTTGTAGTGAGGTCTGGCTTTTTTAAGTTTAGGATGCGGGTAGTCTTGCGTGCAGTTATTTTGAAAAGCAAGGCAGTGCTTGTTTATAGGGCATTCAAGGCATAAGGGGTTTTGTTTCTTGCAGAGGGTTGCGCCAAGTTCCATCATGGCTTCGTTAAAAGAGCCAGGGTTATCTTTTGAAATGAAGGGGTTTAGTTTTGCTTTTACATCTTTTTCACTTGCTTCGCCTGCCAACATAAATAGTCTAGCCGCAACACGCTTCACGTTACCGTCAACTGCTACAACTGCTTCGTTATTCATTATAGAAGCAATAGCTGCCGCGCTGTAAGGGCCAATACCAGAAAGCTCGAGCCAGTCTTGATAGCTAGTTGGAAAGCTGCCATTTTTGTTAAAGGCAACCTCTTGTGCTGCTCTATGCATGTTTTTTGCACGGCGGTAGTAACCTAAGCCTTCCCATTGTTTTAAGACGTCATCTAAGGGTGCTTTGGCTAAGGTTTGAACATCTGGGAAAATCTTGAGCCAGCGCTCAAAGTAAGGTATGACGGTTTTAACTTGGGTTTGTTGCAGCATGACTTCAGATAACCAAACCCTGTAAGGATTTCGGTTTTTACGCCAAGGTAAGTCTCGTTTAACTATTTCAAACCAGCTTAGTAAATCGTTTGTCACAGCGTTACGCTAGCACCTAATGAATTTCTTTTCAGTAGTTACCGTCTTAGCTTAAACTCGAGCTTTTCTTGTTTGCTTTTTGTTGTTTAGCTCGAGTGCTGTTGTGCTGGGGGTTGAGGTGCTAAACTAGGGTTGGAGTTTGAGTTGCCTAAAAAAGATGATATGGCTATGGGGGTTGTGTTTCACGAAGGTACTAAGTATCGGCGTGGTCATTTGCCTAGTCGTACGGGTAAAATTCCGCCTTATCTTAAGGTTTATGCTAATCCTTTAGAGGTTGCTAGTTTGCCTGTGCCTGTGCTTAAGGGGGGTAAGGGTATTTGGGAGGCGTTAGCGCAAGCTCGGGCTAGTATTCCTGAGGGGGGGCGTATTAGTTTGACGGAAATTTCGCAAATTTTATGGGCAACGGGGGGCTTTACGTATGGGCGGCAGCGTACGCATATTTCTGCGGGGGCTATTTCTAGTTTAGAGTTGTATTTGATTGTTCGTCAGGTGCAAGATATTTTTCCGGGTATTTATCATTATAGTCCGCGTGATCATAGTATTGAGCATTTGAATCGTAAAGACCCTAGTTTAGATCTTGAATCTATTTTGATTGGTGATACTAACCTTGATGCTTGCGCGGCCATTTTGGCGTTTACGGGTTTACCTGAACGTCATGAAGATGGTGCTAAGAGTCGTGCTTATAGATATCTTTATTTAGAGGCGGGGGCAGCTGCGCAGTGTGCGGTTAGTAGTTCAGTTGCGCTTGATTTGGTGGCGAGTTTAAAACCTGAGTTTTATGATGATGAGTTAGCAAGGCTGTTAAAAGTTGATACAACTAATGAAATTCCTTTGTGTTTGGTCACCTTAGGAACGTAAAAGATAGGGAAGCATTCAAAATGGAACAGTTAAACTTTTTTTGGTCAACGGATTTTTTTACGCATGATTGATACGGTTTTTGTTTATGGCACCCTTAAGCCAGGTTTACGGTATCACCATGTAGCGCAAAAAGGTGGGGCGTTTCATCAAGAAGAAGCTTATATTGAAGGTTTTGATATGTATCATTTGGAGCCTGAAAATTACCCTGCGCTTGTTCGTGGTAGCGGCAAGGTGCACGGTTGGTGCTTTTGCTATGAAGCTATAGATAAAGCCCTTGTTTTTATGGATGAACTAGAGGGGATTCATTTAAACCCACCCGAGTATGAGCGTGTTAAAACCATGGCTTACCCTAGTCATAAAGAAGTGTGGGTTTACTTGGGTTTACAGTTTGAAAGGTACAAGGAAAAAACTGCAATAAAGCTCGAGTCTGGCTTATGGTTGCCGAGTGAGGATCAGGCTGGTTTGATTCCGAAGGGTATTGCTTGATTTGGTTTTGAATTTTAGGTTATCTATATTTTCTGACTTTAATTATATTTTAAATGTTAAGCATAATCGCATTAAGGCTTTTGAATCGTTAGTTTATTGAAGTCTAAAGTTAATCCTTGGGCTTGATAAGAGAAAAAGCTTACAAAACCAAATAAAGTAACGTCCTAGACGCAAAAACTCAGCCTTGACAGGTTTAACTTTTTGCACTACTATAGCTGAGCAATGATGAGATTCCGAAAGAAACACTCAAAGAAAACAAAACAGAAGCTATTCTTCTGATTTTTCGGAACGCTTTTATCCCCCTTTAACCTTTATTAATTTTGGAGTACAGCGTGCAACCACGAGACTGGCATATTATTGATTCAACCTTGCGAGAAGGCGAGCAGTTTGCGCTTGCTAACTTTAGCCTTGCCGACAAAATAGAAATCGCAAAAGCTCTTGATGCTTTTGGGGTTGAATTTATTGAGCTAACCACCCCTGTTGCTTCTCCAGAATCTCGTAAAACCTGCGAGACCATTGCAGGCCTTGGCTTAAACGCTAAAATCTTAACGCATACACGCACAAACATGAATGACGCAAAAGTTGCCGTTGAATGCGGTGTTTATGGCGTTGACTTGCTCTTCGCTACTTCCTCTGAATTAAGTAGCGCTAGTCATGGTAAAGATATTTCAGACATTATTGAACATAGCCGTGAAGTCATAGAGTTTGTTCGAAATAGCGGTTGTAATGTACGTTTTTCTTCAGAAGATACCTTTCGTAGTGAGAAAGCTGACCTTCTAAGAATTTACGCAGCAGCAGATGATGCAGGGGTAAACCGGGTTGGTTTAGCAGATACCGTTGGAGTAGCCACACCGAGCCAAGTACGTGAACTCGTTGCTGATGTTCGTGCAGTAGTGCATTGTGACATTGAATTTCATGGTCATAATGACACGGGTTGCGCTATTGCCAATGCCTTTGAAGCCGTTCGTGCAGGCGCAACCCATATTGACACCAGCATTTTAGGTATTGGTGAGCGTAATGGCATTACGCCGTTAGGTGGCTTTCTCGCACGCATGTTTACGCAAAACCCGCAACGCCTAGCCAAAAAATACAATTTAGAAATGCTACCTGAATTAGATGCCATGATTGCCCGCATGACAGGTATAGGCATTCCTTTTAATAACTACCTAACAGGCGCCTTTGCTTATAACCATAAAGCAGGCATGCACCTAAAAGCTATTTATGTAAACCCTGGTGCTTACGAAATTATTCCACCAGAAGCTTTTGGTGTTACGAGGCGTTTACAAATAGGTAGCCGCCTAACAGGGCATAATGCTATTGCGCAACGTGCAAAAGAACTCGGCTTAAAGCTATCTCGTGAAGATATAAAAACAGTTACGGCTAATGTTAAAGCTCTTGCTGACGATGGCGATCTAGCCATTGAAGAAGTAGATGCTTTACTGCACGGAGCAGCATCGGTGATAGCGTAATGAATCTTGACCTAAAAGGACTTACACTTTCAGAACGCATACTATCTGTCAAAGCAGGTAAGCGCGTGCAAGCAGGTGAATTAGCTGTCGTAACAGTAGATCAAGCCATGGTGGTTGACTCCATAGCTCCAGATGTTATTCGCATCATTGAAGAAGACCTTGGCGGTGTCATAAAAAACCCAGCCTGCGTTTCTTTTGTTATTGACCACGTATCACCCGCCTCAAATGTTGAAGTAGCCAAAGCCCAAAAACAAGCCAGAGAATACGCTCGAGCTAGGGGTATTCAGTTATTTGATGTAGGTCGTGGTATTTGCCACCAGGTTTTAATGGAAGAAGGCCTTGCTCGCCCCGGCTGGATTGTTTTAGGGTCAGATTCACACTCAACCACCTATGGCGCCGTCTGTGCTTTTGGTACCGGCATGGGCGCTACAGATATTGCCCTAGCAGCTGCATCTGGTAAAACATGGCTCAAAGTACCCGAAACACTGCGAGTCAATCTTCATGGCACAAAACCAGCTCACGTGAGTGCCAAAGATGTAGCTTTAGAAATCATTAGAAACATAACAGCTGACGGTGCAACCTACATGGCCATTGAGTATCATGGCGCAGAAGCTTTTACAAAAAGTGAACGGATGACCATAGCTAACTTAGCTGTAGAAGCAGGCGCAAAAGTAGGTTTAGTACCACCAAGTAGCCATATTTTTGATGACTATGACGTACCCGACTGGCTCAAAGTTGACGAAACAGCTCAGTACAGCAAAACCATTGATGTTAATATTTCCAAACTCGAGCCTGTGGTAGCTGCTCCCTTTGAAGTTGATAATGTCTTTCCTGCAACCAAGTATGCAGGTATAAAAGTAGATCAAGTTTTTATTGGCACTTGCACTAATGGTCGTCTTGATGACTTACATATTGCAGCGAATATTCTTAAAGGTAAACGTGTTGCTGACGGCACCCGATTACTGATTATTCCTGCGAGTTCCCAAGTGCTTGAAGATGCCGTAGCAGATGGAACGTTTGCCACCCTGCTAGCAGCAGGCGCAATTTTTGGCACACCTGGTTGTGGCCCTTGCATGGGGCGACACATGGGTGTTTTAGCTCCAGAAGAAGTATGCGTATCAACCAGTAACCGTAACTTTATAGGCCGCATGGGCAGCCCTGACGCTAAAATATTTTTAGCAAGCCCTGCCGTGGCAGCAGCAACTGCCGTTGCCGGAACCATAAGCTCAGCGGAGGTTCAAAGTGGCTTGTAAAGAATTAAGAATTAAGAAGCAAGTAGCAAGTAGCAAGACAAATAGCTATCATGTTACTCAGGACTGCTTACTAACTACTTACGGGTTTTTTGCTATTCATAAGCACGTATTCTCCACTATTTATTCAAATGCAAAGGAAGCCAGCCATGCCTAGAATCTGGAAGTTTGGCGACTCAATCAATACCGATGACATATTGCCAGGCAAGTATGCACCCTTTATGGTCGGAGAAGACAAGTTTCAAAGCTACGCTTTTGCACACCTAAGACCAGATTTTGCAGCTGCAGTACAAGCCGGTGATTTACTTATAGGCGGTAGAAACTGGGGCTTAGGCTCGAGTCGCGAATATGCACCCAAGGCACTTAAAAAGCTAAATATTGGTGGCATAATCGCAAAGTCATTTGCGCGTATTCATTACCGCAACCTACTCAATCTCGGTATTCCTGTATTTGAGTCTGAAACAGTGCCTGATCTTTTAGCAGATGCTGATGAGGTAAGTTTTGACTTAAAGACAGGCGTAATTAAACGAGGTTCTGAATCACTCCAACTAACCCCACCACCCGCGTTCTTAACAGAAGCCCTAGCAGAAGGCTCAATCTTGGCGTACTACAAAAAGTACCAGCGTTTCCCAGGAGAAAGCATATGATTAAACCTTAAAGATAGAATAGGCAAAGCAATAAACTTCTGGTATAAAAATAGACCCAATCCAAATTACTTAATAAGGAGCAAAACATGGAAATTCAAACCCCCTTCGGTATTATAGAAGCAGAACTAGACGCATTAGAACTAGGTGAAATTTTAGTAACAGATGACGGTGTAGAAGTCGAAGTTGTCAACCTAGACCCACTCACCTTCGAAGAAGCACCCATGGAAGACGAAGATTGGGGAGAGTAAGAAGTAACTAAAGGGTCAGTAAATAAACTGACCCTTTACTACTAACTACGGCTTTTATGACACAAACACTCACAAAACCAACAACCCGAATAGCGGTTGTCTATGACCGACTTCGCCCAGAAGAACGCATGCTCTTTGATGCTTTCGAATCAGAAAACGTAGCCTTTGACCAGATTTACGCACCCCACATTGCTATAGATTTCAGTGAAGACCAAGACTTCACTAAATACGACGTCATTGTTAATCGCTGCGTAAGCCAAACCAAAGGCCTAGAGCTCGCTCGAGTGTTTGAAGCTTACGGCGTGAAAGTCATTAACGGCTCTAACGTCATTGAAACCTGTGGCGATAAATTAGCTACCAATGCTGCCTTAGCGCGCGATAAGGTCGCAGCACCTCGTACAGGTGTAGCGTTCACATCTGAAGCAGCAGTGAAGCTAGCTGAAAGTTTTGGCTACCCCGTGGTACTAAAACCAGTTACAGGCTCATGGGGTCGCATGGTTTCAAAAATTAGTGACCGTGACGCACTAGAAGCCATCATTGAACATAAAGAAGTGCTGGGCGGCCCGCAACACAAAGTCTTCTACATTCAAGCTTTTGTTGATAAACCAGGACGTGACATTCGTGCATTTGTCGTAGGAGACGAAGTTATAGCTGCCATTTACCGCTCGAGTGATCACTGGATTACGAACACTGCGCGTGGTGCTAGCGCAAGCAACTGCCCGCTTTATGAAGAGCTAAATGCTATTAGTTTAAAGGCGGCTAAGGCTGTTGGTGGTGGCATTGTTGCTGTTGATTTGGTTGAATCAGATGAAGGCTTACTGGTAATAGAAGTTAATCACACTATGGAATTTCGTAACTCAGTTACAACTACAGGTGTAAATATACCTGCAAGAGTTGTTCAGTACGCAGCAAGCTTGGTT
>CAYGTA010000177.1:0-9150 GCA_964352605.1 uncultured bacterium
AAGATTTTGTCACTGTCTACGTTATGCATGTAAACAGGTATTCTTAGCATAGAAGCTAGGGTTATGAGTTCATTACCAATATGCCCGTAGCTTATTGAGCCGTGGTTTGAGCCCCAGTTTGCCATAACAGTATAAACATCTTTAAAAGCGCCTTTGCCGGTGGTGTTGGGTACAAACCATGTGGTTGGCCATGTTGGGTTGGTGCGTTCATCAAGGGTTTCATGAACATCATCAGGTAGTTCAATCGTGTAACCCTCAGCAATTTGTAAGGCTGCGCCTAAGCCTTTAACTAAGTTCAGGCGGCACATAGTGACAGGCATGCCACCCTTAGTTTTGTAGCGTGTTGACCAGCCACCACCTCTAAAATACTCAGTCATACCACTATGCCACGTGGTTGCCTCAAGACAAGCACTTGCTTCTTCAGGCTCGAGTTCCCAGTAGGGTTTCATGGCGGGTTCACCTTTTAAGCTTGCTGCGCCGGTGCCGTCTAGTGTGGCGGGGCCTGAGTTGATTAAGTGTAAAAAGCCGTTGGCTGCTTTGCCGCTAAGTTCATGACCTGTTACGCGTTTAACCGCGTCTGCACTCCAGTAGGTGCGTACATCTGCAAAAATTTGTGCTGTTCCTGTAAGTAAGTTGCCAAGTAGCATTGACATGCCATTTAACGCGTCATTTTCAGTGGCAACAATGTAGGGTTCTCTAATGCCACTCCAATCAAAAGATGTATTCAAGATGGCTTCCATGAAGTCGCCATTGGGTCTAAAGTCAGTCCATTGGCGTTGACCTTGAAAACCTGCTGCTATAGCGTTTCGACCTAAAGCTTCTTCACCAAAACCCATCTTGGCTAAGCTTGAGTTACCAACCATTAGATCACGCATAATGAGCGCCATTTTGACACTGTACGCCCAAGCTGCATCTTTTTGCTCCCTGGTTTGTTCAAAGCCTTCAGGATTGTAGTCTTTGCCTTCTTGGCAGTTCTCTTTAACCCAAGCCAAGGCTGTTTCATATTCATCTTTATCAAAAATATTAGCCTCAACGCGGCGTTCAATTTCGCTCATATCTACGGCTTCAACGCGCATGCCAAAGTAATCTTCAAAAAAGTCATGTACAACGTAAGAACCCATTATGCCCATTGAAATGCCGCCAACACTCAAGTATGACTTGCCACGCATACGGGCAACTGCAAGCCCAGCTTTGGCAAACGTTAAGAGTTTTTCTTTAACATCTTCAGGAATAGAGCTGTCATCACTATCTTGCACATCTTGTCCGTAAATACTAAACGCTGGTAGTCCTTTTTGAGCATGAGCTGCCATGACTGCTGCTAAGTAAACAGCGCCTGGGCGCTCGGTGCCATTAAAGCCCCAAACAGCTTTAGGTAAAGTGGGGTGCATATCCATGGTTTCACTGCCGTAACACCAGCAGGGTGTAACAGTTAAAGAAACCCCTACGCCTTCTCGCTCAAATTTTTCAGCGCACTGAGCTGCCTCGGCTACGCCGCCAATCGTTGAGTCAGCAATGACACATTCGACAGCCATGCCGTTAGCGTGTGTTAGCTCTGCTGTTAAAAGTGCTGCTACAGCTTTTGCCATCGTCATGGTTTGTACTTCTAGCGATTCTCTAACACCCCCTAAACGGCCATCTATAGTGGGTCGAATACCAATTTTAGGCATCTCGCCAATCAGGCGATTATGGGGTTTGGTGAGCTTCATTTCTTTAGGGTTTGCCATGATTTCTCCTTTGCTAAATTTGCTGTCAGCTACTTAGGCGCTTTGCTTTGGTGATGTGGTGCTTTTAATGTGATTTTGCATTTGAAAGGTTTCGTCTTTATTTAGAACACCCATTTCAACTTCCATACGCCAGCTAGCACCGGCAGCAACAGTTTTTATGTTACCTTTAGCTTTTTCAGCTGTGTAACCTTCAGGTTCAGCTGTTGCAGGGTCAGCAATGCCAAGTGCATCTTGATCGGGCGTACGGCAAATCCAGCGGACACCTTTATCTAGTTCTGTTGGTTTATGGCGCATATAACTCCCTGTACCATCTGTATGCCTTAAAAGGCTATGCGCCCAACCGTCAGCATCTGCTAAGTAATCAATGTAAAAGACAACTTCAGGGTCAAAAGCCAAGTCAGCTTTGAGAATATGATGCTTCTCAGGGTGTTTTTCAAGATCGGCAATAAAGTCAGTAAATCCCTCTGGAGGAGTAATATGTGACGGTATGCTTTTGCGAACCCGCACAGTTTCAGGGCTTACTTTAGCGCTGTAAAAGATCTCGGCATTATCCTCAGGTCTGAAATTCACATGTGCTAAATACATGAGTTCCATGGCTACCTTTTTTAAATTTTCAACAACTAATTCGGTACTAAAGATATTGCTATCTTCATAGACTTTCACAAGGGGTTTAGCTATGTAGTTATGACTAAAGGCAACCGTATGCTGATAGTTGCCACCCATAGCTATAAAACGCCCTTTGCTATCTTCACCTAGTTGCAAAAAAACGTTTTTATAAGCCGCGTTAGGTAACTCACCATGCAAAGGATGAGTGTCACTAGCAGCAGGCCCACCCATAGCTGTCACACCACAATGAATAAAAAAAGCACCATAGGTGCTCAAGTAATCAGTGGTGATTTGTGGTTCACGAAACATGCTTTTCATGGTGATATCACGATCATCTACAATAGCTTGCCAGATTTGCTGCCCTTGAAAAGGCAAAAGGACAAGCTCCGTGCGTTTGCCCTTAATACGAAGCCCATGCACACCCGAATCAAAAACAAAAATAGAAGCAGTTAAATGACCAAACTCAACAACCCTTTTTTCTTTATCACTAAATTGAGACTTACTAAGGTAAAGCTTTGCCTCCGTCATACTACTCCTTCATAAAAGCTTCTAACTCTTGCCTTGTTGGCGGGTTAGCCCCTGCCCTCGTACAATTAAACGCAGCTGCATGTGCAGCAAAGCTAAGAGCCTGCTGCCACTCATCATCACTAATCAAATCAATAGACTTATTCAGTTCTAATAAGTTTGTCATAAGTCCACCTGTAAATGTGTCACCTGCACCCACCGTATCAACAACCTGCACTGCTTTTGACAGAGAAAAAACCGTATTTGCGTTTTTGCGATAAAGCGTAGCACCCTCCCCACCATTCGTCACAATAACCGCAAAAGGTCCAAACTCGAGCCAGTCGTTCGCTACGGTAGCTGAGTCTTTTTCAGGGTAAAGCCATTCTAAATCTTGGGTACTTACTTTAACGATTGTAGAAAGCTCGAGCCATTTTTTTAAACTGTTTTCGTATTCGTCTTTGCTGTTTACGAGTGCAGGTCGGCAGTTTGGGTCAAAGACTATGACTGCTTTATCTTGGTGCATGGCAACAATATCGGTTATTGAAGATGAGGTGGGTTCGTCAAGTAAGCTTTTAGAACCAAATTGCACAAATTTGACTGACTCGGGTAGTTGCGGGCGGGGTTGGGGGTTGTAGAGTGTGTCGGCAGCGCCGTTGCTAATAAAACTAAAGTGCGCGTCACCATCTTGTTCAGATACAAAAGCTAGTGTTGTGGGTGCGTCACTAGATTCAATAAGGGATGTATCAACTTTATTTTTCTTAAGGTAATCTCTAAGGGCAATGCCGAACATATCGGTTGAAATCTGTGTACCAAAACCAACACTTGGCCCTAGTCGCGCAGCGGCAATCGCTACGTTCATGGGTGAGCCACCTTCGTAACCTTTGAACTGTAAGTGGCCTTCGTCTTTAAAATCTATGAGAGCTTCACCAAAACAAACTATATTCATAAGCTTAGAATATCAATAAATCGCCTGCCCACAAGCGATTTATTGACGCCTTTCTTTTAACCTTTTACTGCGCCGACAAGTAGCCCTCTTGAGATGTATCTTTCTAAAACAATGGCTAGGACGACCACAGGAATAATCATGATAAGAATGTAAACACTCATGTACCACCATTGGGGTCCACGTGTTGCATTTTGTGCCGCAACCAAAAGCGGCATCGTTTGTGCGTTTGCTTTTGATAAAAAGAGGGAAATGATATATTCATTCCAAGCAAAGACAAGCACAAACAAAAAGGTGGCTACCAAACCAGGTGTAGCAAGAGGTAAAACAATAGACCAGAACACCCGATAAGGTGACGCGCCATCCACTCGAGCTGATTCTTCTAGTTCTATAGGAATGTTTATGAAGTAGTCTCGCATGAGCCATACCACTATGGGTAAGTTGACTGCCATGTAGGTAATGATGAGGGCTGCTTGAGTGTCAAGTAGGCCTATGCGTTGAAACATGACATAGATGGGTATAACCACGGCAACAGGTGGCAAGATTCTTTGTGAAATGAGCCAGAATGCAATGTCGTTATTGCCTGCAGATTTAGGAAAGCGTTTAGAAATGGGTCTTAAAGCTAAGAAAAAGACAACGGCTGCAACAATCAGTAGTAATGATATGGGCGCGCCTAAGTTAGTACCAACAATGACCAAAATAACAAGAGCTATAAAGAAGAAGATAGCCGCAACGCGAGGGCGGTAGGTAAAGCGTGTAAGTCCGTAGGAGGCTGTACCTCCAAAGATGAGTGCTAGAACAGAGCTTGCAATAGCTACTACAACGGTATTTCTGTAAGGACGGACCATGTCACTAAAGACATCTACAAACACATACCTCCAGGCATGTAGTGAGGGTTGGTAGTCAACAAAAGGAATGTAAAAAGGACCTTCGTTTACTTGAAATGGAAGTTTAAAAGAGGTTACAACTAGCCAGTAGAGGGGAAAGATGACAACAAACGCCCAGAAGAGTAAAACAATGTAAGAGAGAATGCGACCAAATACAGAGGGTTGATTAATGCCTTTTGATTTAAACATGATAAGCATCCTGAAACTCAGAAGTATATAGGGAAAGAGATAAAAAAGGATAGGGTTGATAAATTGCCTTGTTGAACATTATCTCACCAGTTTCTGATAAATGAGATTGGCGTAACTCACGCATATAAAGAGCGATATGAACATGAGCATGTAGGCTACAGATGCTGACTGCCCTACATCGAGTGCTCGCCAAGCAAAGAAAGAGTGCAGGGTTAACGATTCAGTAGCCGTCCCTGGGCCCCCAAAGGTAAGAATGTTTGGCAAATCAACAATCTTAAAAGCCTCAATCATGCGAATCAAAATAACTGTGGCGCTTACAGGTACAATTTGAGGTAAGGTTATGTTCCAAAAAATCTGTAAGCGGCTTGCGCCATCAACATGGGCAGCTTCAAATAACTCATTGGGTAAACCCTCTATGGCTGCAAGTAAAATAATGAAGATAAAAGGGGTCCATTGCCATGTGTCAGTAATAATGACAGCCCAGCGAGCACCCCATGCGCTTGTAACCCAAGAAAAGTTAGCCAAACCAGCAGCTTGCCAGAGGGGCTCAAACGGACCTTTGCTGGTATCTGTCATCATGCGGAAGGTATAGCCAATACCTACGGGCGTAATCATCATGGGTATTAAGAAAATAACGCGAAAAATACGTTTTCCGGGTAGATTTTGTGTTGTAAGTAAAGCTAAGCCTAAACCAATAAAATACTGAAAGAAAAGACCCGCAAAAACATAAATTAACGTTACAACAATAGTGCCAGGGCGACCTTCTGGGCTTAAATTTTGCATAACAAAATAAATGCCCCAGCTCAGAATTGAAAAGGTGATAATGCGGTAAATAAGCCCGCCAATTTTGAAGTCTGAGCCACGAATGTAACGCCACAAAGCGTAACAAAGAAGCAGCGTTACAAGAACAACAACGCCCCATTGCCACAGGGTAATGGCTTCAAGGTCACCACGAAAATGACGCCTTTCGCTACCCGTAATCAGCTTTCTAAAATTACTAAGCCCTACAAAACTAATGTCAAAACCGCCTGCAACAAACCTGAGGCGAGATAAAGATAAGTAACCAGAGATAATAAGAGGAAAAATAGATAAAAGTAATACAATAATAACAGAAGGCAAAATAAAGATGTTGCCAGCGTTGTTGTTAAGCCAATTTACAAAAGCGTTTGACTTAATTTGGTCAGCAGTATTGTTCGCTAACGACTGTTTGGATTTAGCTGGATTATCCATAAAATAAGCATTTCAGTGAGTCAGCAGTTCAGTAACTATATAGTTACTGAACTGCTGAAACCTAATTAGCTATTTAGCGCTCTACACCTAAGGTGCCTAAGTAGGCAGCTAGCTGTGCGTCGCGACCAAGTTCTTCTGTAATTTCTTCCCAACCATCATAAATTTGTTCCATGGTTTCCTCAAGATCAAGTTCATCTGCAAGGAATTGAGCAATTGCGGTATCAAGAACATTTTGCTGATAACGCTGGTTGAAAGGAATACGAAGATCTAGAACCATATTCGGGCTATTAAGACTTGCTTGAATAGCACCAAGATAGTTATTGGCAAAAGCTTCACTCATACCAGCATCAACCCAAGGGCCAATATTTTCAAATTGTGAAACACGGTAAGGGTTAAAGCCAGTAATGCCTTTAGTTACATCTTGGTTAGATTGAGCAGGCTGATTCATGTAACTATAAAAAGCATAAAGTGCTTCTTTAATTTGATCATCAGCAGCGGCGTTAATGGCACCTGACCAACCACCGAAAGCAGCAAATGGCGCGTAGTTAATACCATCCACATGGAAAGGGCAGTTTTCATCTGTACAGGTTTCTAATTCGCCAGTTGCACGGTTAAGAACCATACTCGAGCCGGGTAAGATTACTGAGCCTGTGGTGTCAGCTACTTTTGAGCCTTCTTCAATAGCTTGGGTACCAATGTCGCCCCAGTCTAGAGTTAAGGCGCAACGACCTGCAGTCCAAAGACCACGTGTGTCGCCCACACCTATGTTTAGTTCATCAGCTGGGCCAAAAGCAGTTGAATCTTTGTAGATTTGCAATGCTTTTGCAAAAGCTGCGTTGTTAACAAGAGGCTCGAAGGTCTCTGTGTCAAAGAATGCGCCTTGTGATGTACCTTCTGATTGAATCATGCTTGCGGCAATAGAGTGAATGAACCAGTAGCCTTGGTTGTTACGTGCTTTACCAATGCAGCTACCGTAGTCAGCTTCGCCGTCGTCGTTCATGTCCATACCATTTGCAGCTTCTGCAATGACTAGATACTCATCCCAAGTTTTAGGTGCTTCCATACCTAGTTCTTCGAGTACGTCTGTGCGGTAGTAGACCATGTGAAAGTCACCATCTAAAGGAAGCGTATAAATGCTGCCTTCGTAAGTTGAGCTAAAGTCACGGAAGAATGCACCAACGTCATTCCACTCTAGAGCTTCGTCTGCTTCTACCCATGCGGTGATGTCTTGTAGGTAACCTGGAACAATGTAGTCAACCATCCATTGAGGTGCAAATACGGCACCGTCAAAGCTGTTTGTGCCTGTTGCCATGTCGGTTAAGACTTGTTGATAAAGGTCACTAAAAGGCACTGTTGTTACATTAACTTTAGCACCTGTTAAAGCTTCGAATTCAGGTGCGCGGCGCTGAAGGGGTTCAGCAATTTGTGGCCCAGTGAAGGTCACGATATCAATTTCGATTCCTTCATATTGAGCAAATGCGGTTGTTGCAAAAAGTGCAACTATAATAAGGCTAAGTAGTTTTTTCATTCTTTCCTCCATTGAAATGTGTATGTATAGATTCGGGTTATTTTTTCTTGGTTTCTGCTTTGCAGATTTATCTACCTCCTTTATGGCGGTTGCCCGCGAAGCTTATTCATGCTTTAACGACCTCCTTTTGTTTAGGTAAATTGATTTTTGAACTTAAGACCAAATGCTGTGGGGCCCTCTTGGGGGTTTCTATGCGTTCTAGAATTAACTGTGCAGCTGCTTTTCCTAGAGCGTAAGTTGGCTGTTCTGAACAGGCAATATTAGGAATAAAAGGCATCCAGTCAAGCTTGTCAAAAGTGGCGAGTTCTATATCTTCTGGAATGCGTAAGCCTTTTTCAAGAATGGCTCTTAAGGCCCCAAGGGTCATCATTTTAGTACCTATGTATAAGGCTTTTGGGGGTTGGGCTAGCTCTAAGAGGCTTTTGGTGAGCTTATAGCCCTCTTCTGCTATGGGTTTTCCTATTCGAATGATGGTTTGGTCTATGTTGATGTTGGCATCTTTTAAGGCTTGCTCATAGCCTTCGAAACGTTCTCGACCTGTGGTTATGCTTTGACGCGGGAAGACACCGGCGATGCTTGTGTGACCTTTTTGAATTAAATAATTTACGAGTTTTTTGCTTGCTTCTTTATTATCTGTAAGGACTGAGTCAACGTCTAGGTCGCTCATTTTTCTGTCAAGACTGACAACAGGTATACCTGCTTTTATGAGAGAGGCGCAGGGAGCACTGCTTTCTAAAGTCGGAGTTAATATAACGCCAGCGACACGTTCTGCTTTAAGTAAGTTAAGGTAAAAACGTTCTTTTTCAGGGCTTTCGTCAGTGTTGCAAAGAAATACGGCATAGTTATTTTCATAAGCAGTATCTTCAATGGCTTTGACAATGGTATTAAAAAAAGAGTTTTGAATATCTGAAATAATGAGTCCGATAATGGAAGAGCGTTGAACTCGCAAGCTTCTAGCAATGCGGTTAGGTTCGTAAGAAAGCTCTTCAACAGCACTTAAAACCTTTTGGCGTATGTTTTCGCGTACATGTGGTTTGCTTGAAAGAACACGTGAAACGGTTGCGCTTGATACGCCCGCTAGTTCTGCTACATCTTTTATTCGTGCAGACATGTGTCCTTCTTTCGACAATATAGTGCTCAGTGATGAATCAGGCTAGTTCTTAAAGAAAACAGCTTGAATTCATCTATTTAAATAGTTGTTATCAACAAATTGTAATCGATTTCAATAAACTTGTCAATTCATAAATTCAAGCCAAAAGTAAGCAGCTCAAGGAATTGAAGCTCAACTATAATTCTTTGAGCTGCTTAAAAAAGCGAGCAAAAAATGCTTAATCTATGGCTCTGTGCATTTACGGTCCTTGGTATTTATAACCTTTTAAGATTAAGAGGCTACAGCGTCTTAATCTTCGAGCTATACAAGTCAAAACAAATTTACTAAGCCGATGTAGCTTTTCAGCCTTATACTAAACTGATTTAATCGTGTTATTAGACTGAGTGAGTCAGAGCGTACTCCCCAAAGCTGTCTCGACTACGTCGGCA
>CAYGTA010000178.1:0-9128 GCA_964352605.1 uncultured bacterium
TCACCAAAGTAGTTTATTAATAAACTAGGTAATGCGAATAGGACGACCCCCAAAATATGAAGTAAGACTAAGTAAAGAAGAGAAAAAAGAACTTAAGGAGCTTTTAAGTAAAGGGAAACATGCCTCACGAGTGCTAAAGCGTGCTCGTTGCCATTTTTAACGACTTGAGCTAAACGCTCGAGTAGCTTGCTAAAGTTGCAGAAGTCTTTAGCGGCTCTTTGAATTTAGTTGAAGCTTAGCCCTTGGCGTCTTTAAAAGCCTGGTCTTGCTCTGCTAAACGCTCTACATCGGTTCGGTCCCAAGCATTCCGGCCATGAACAGCATGTATTCCCATGATTTGCCTGCGCATTGGTGTGTTCGCCCAGTTAACAATAGCTTTGGGTGGTTGTCTATCTTCCCACTTTTTAGCCCAAAAGGGCATGTAACCATAGATAACCAGTCGCCTATCTTTTGAACTAAGATTCGCTAACCCCGTATGCCAACAAATAACATTCCAGATGATGGCGCTTCCTGCAGGTGCAACTATCTTTTTGTAGTTAGGCATATCTGTCAGATTTTCACGTGTATATTTGTCAGGGTCAGGGTCTTCTTTTAACCTATGTGATCCTGGGACAAGGGTAAAGCAACCCATATCTTCATCTTGATCATCAAGAAAGTAAAACACTTTTGTCTTTAAAGCAAACTGAGGGTGAACATAGGGAGGCCAGTCTCGGTGCCAACCTGTATGAGCTTTGGTTCCAGCATGATGATTATGGCAGATCATTTCCATCACTTGATAGTTAGCCCCTATGACATCTTCAATAATCGGAGTTACAAGAGGGTTCTCAGCAAGATCAAGAAAAATATCATCATACTCGTAAATATGATTCATGGTGTGGGCATCAGGTCCGTTTCCGTAGCCTCCACTATAAGTGTTATTAGTGACTGACTCGAGCCACGCTGGTGCTTGATCAGCTTCAATATTTTCGTATGCCGCTCGAACCTTATCTAGGCCCACACTATCAAGTGCATTTTCAACAATTATATAGCCATCACGATCCCATTGCTCACGCCAGTTTTTGACCATGGTTAACCTTTCGTATTGCGTGTTTCTTTGGCAAAAGGTAGCAACATTTAATTTAACTGTCAAGTATTTAGGGGTTTAAGTTAATCCGAAGCTACTTTTATTAGCCTTTAAGCTCCTAATGCTGCTTTAAGCTAATTCAAAATGATTCAAGCCTATCTTTAACTTAGGGCTCTAAACTTTTCACGGTTTAGGGTTATGTACTAAAGCTTGACAGAAAGCTATGTTTTAGTGAAATTTAGAAATAGCAGACTAGCTAAAGCAAGAATTGCAGGTACACCTTGGACAATTAAAATGGAGGGCATAACAGTTATAGAACCGAAGATAGCAGCGGTAACCACACAGAGAATAAAGAAGAGTTTAAGTTGATAGCTAAAGTTACTGTTTGGATGGAGAAGACCCCAGATTAAGCCTACTGCTAAAAAGCCATTGTAAAGACCCTGATTAGCAGCCATAGCAGTTGTTTGTTCTGCAAGTTCTAAAGAGGTTCCAAACGCACTTAAGCTGCGGGGTGAGGTCCAAAAAAACATTTCTAAAATAAGAATATATATATGTTCAATAGCAACAAGTGCCACTAAGATTTTACTTATAAGTTTCATATCTGTATTCTAACGCACGTACGAATGTAAGTAGTGGAACGGGTTTTGAGAGACGTCGGAATTTTCTTAGCGCTAAGCTAAAAGATATTGCAGTTGCATGAAACATTGCACCCTTGGCTGAGTTAGTTTGTTTTTACTCCCCCGGGTCGCACGAATGGTCTGATGGTGCAACCATTCGTGGAAATGCTAATACTTTGAATATCTGTCATACTCATTTTGGTCTATACTATCCAATGTTCATATTTAGCGAACGCTTGGTATTTTTTTTGTAATTTAGGTACAAGACGTTACTTGCTTTAACATAGCTACAAAACTTAATTTCACCTCTTAAGTGTTTCCTAAAGAGTATAGCTTGAGCTTGTATATATGAGTTAGGTCGCTGCATAGGGTACTGCCTCCAAATTTTAGATTGCTATGAGCATAAAGGTTTTATATTTTCTAGCTGTCAGTATTTTTCCCACCTTTCACTAGGCTAGTTGGTAGGGGAAACTCAACTAACCTAGCGGAAATCTTCTTAAAAACCTTTTGGTCTTAACTGCCTAAATTGCTAGCAGGGTCGCCGCTATAACTTTGACCTTAGGGGGCAGATTTTTTAAGATATAAAATGCCTCGAATGGTATTTAAGTTCTATAGGTTTAGCCCAAATAATAAACTAAGTCTATTAGCATACAGAAGCCTAGATCTAGGCAAAGTTAAATGAATTTATGTATTTTGAACTAAATTAGATAGTGCATCTAAGAGTTTTTTTATAGCCTTAGTTTTTGATTAGTGAGGGCTTGATTTTAGAGTTTCAATATGACTACGCGCAAAACCAAACCTAGTCTGTGCTGGGCTAGCCACAAGCTAAGAGCATCTGGGACCGTTTTTTACTAGATTTTGATTTGAGTGAAGCTTAAGTCAGTCTTAAGCTTCAAACCTGAACGATTTAGGTTTTATGAGGTCGCACCTCTAAACAAAAAATATCTTCTTTAAAACTGGTAAGGTTTAACATTTGAGGGTGAAAGTGAACAAGCAAAAGCAAACAATAACCGTCCTAGACACTGACTTTTTATTAACCATTGAAGCAGATGAAGAGCTTAGCGTCGAAACAAAACTAGAAGCCTTAGCACCACTTGAAGACAGTTTTGTACTCGAGTTTAAGCTAAGTTCGAAACAGAAATCTTTTAATTTAAAAAGCCTTTCAGTTAACTGGAAGCTACCAATCGTTGATATGCAGGGTTTGTATATGTGCGGTAATCCTCGAGCGGAGCTTTCTTATTTGCCTTATTGGCAATTTCAAAAAGAAAGCTGCGCTAATCGAGGGATTCCTTTTTTGGCTTTTGTCAATAAACACCAGCAAACTAAGTTTGCAGTAGGACTTTTGGACCAACTCACAGAAACTACGTTTCAAGCTGACTTATCTGAAATTACCCGCTGCTACCATTGCAAGATTCAAAAACCAAATAGTGATAAACCGCTAGAGCTCATGCAATGGACAGAGCGTATTTTTATATCTAAACGGCAGGCATTGTGGTCAGATATCTTGGGGGATTACCGTGAATGGGTAGATCAGCAAAGTACCTCTGACCTTATGCTCGTACCAGACGCTGCCTATGATCCCGTATTTTGTACATGGACAGCAATACATCATGAGCTTAGTCATGACTGGATCATGCGAAATGCCAGACTTGCAGCTGATATTGGGTTTAAAACTTGGCTCACCGATGACGGTTGGTTTTTGAAGGAAGGTCAGTTTGGTAATTATCGTTTTGTTGGAGACTGGGAGCCTGAAGAAACAAAGTTTCCTGATTTTGAAAATCATGTGAAACAGGTTCAGGCTTTGGGATTTAAGTATTTACTGTGGGTTGCTCCTTTTATGATTGGTGATGATAACGAGCGAAGTCAGCGCTATAAGCACTTACTCACCACAGGTCAAGAACGAGAAGAATTTAAGAACCTATCGCCCAAACATCCTGAAACCAAAACACAGGTTTTTAAGTTACTAAGTCATCTAGTTAAAGACTTTAACTTAGATGGCCTGAAAATAGATTTTTTAGATTCATTACGTGCCAATGGTAAAGCAGTTGAGGGCGAAACAGCGGGTTCTTTTGGATTAAACTTTTTTAACACCTTAAAAGAAACCATCGACGCTTTGCGAATAGAAAAGCCTGAACTGCTCATTGAATTTAGAAACAGCTACACTAACCTTGCCTCGAGAGCATATGCTAATTTGTACCGCAGTTCAGATGTTCCTATAAACCCAACCTTAAATCGCTGGCAAGCGGTAATGCTGAGGCTATTAACGCCAGATAGAGCTGTTCATCTTGACCCTGCCTTATGGCACCCTGAAGAAACAGATGAGAACGTTGCACTTCACCTTATCAACTGCATGGTAAGTGTACCAACAGTATCAATCGAATTAGATAGCTACCCTCAAAGTCATATAGAACTACTGCGCTACTGGATTGGCTTTTACAACCAGCATAGAGACAGCTTTATTAATGGAAAGTTCAACCCTGTCTTAAGACAAGGTTTCATACCAGCTGTTTACTTTGAAACAAAAAAGGAAACGATCATCGCTAGCTATAATGAGATAATCCTAAACCTGCCAGAAACTGAAAAGATATGGGTACTTAACGGCTCGAGTGAAGCTTTTGTTCAGTGGGCTGCAAATGATCAGTCAGCTTTTAAGATTATTGAACGCGATAAGTTTGGCAGAATTGTTAGAGACTACCAAGATACAAAGACTGTTGTAAGCGTTGAAGTAGGAGGCAGTTTAGAGTTGCTCAGGTCTTAAACCTTGGGGTATTAACTTTAGTATTGTTCGAAACAGTCTTACTCAGACTATGGTAATACTTTTTATTAATCGTCCTCATCCTCTTCGTCATCATCGTCTTCTTCAGCCTCTTGAGATTCAGATTGGGAAGCAGCTGCATCATCATCTACCTCGAATGGTGCAGGACAAGCTGTTAGTAGAGGCATTAAAAGTAAAAACAAAATGATAAGCCATTTAGAAAATAACCGTATTATCGTAATCACTCTCCCGATTTCAAGACAACCTTGCCAGCTGAAATTTAACATGAGAAAAAAATAGCTCGAGCTGCTGGTTGTCTAAGCAGTCTTGCGTAAAGGGTTCATTTCGCGGCCATGCTTACCGTCTAAGTTTAGTAAAATGAGTACACTTTTACCTTATGGATAGATCTCTTTTTAGTGTTCCTAAAATGGACTGTGCTGCCGAAGAGAGTCTTATTCGTATGCAGCTTGATGACATTGATGCAGTTTGCTCACTTTACTTTGATTTGTCTGCCCGTGAACTTGCTATTTTTCATGAAGGTGAATTAAACACCATTAACAATGCACTTGGGCAGCTTGGCCTAGGCTCTAAATTAATTGAGACAGCTGAAACTGAGCTAACTCCACCTGAAGAGACAAAGCAGCGCCGCTTACTTTGGATAGTCCTAGTAATCAATTTTGGGTTCTTTATACTAGAGCTAACAGGTGGCTTTATCTCTGGTTCTATGGGACTTATAGCTGATAGTCTTGACATGTTAGCTGATGCATTGGTTTATAGCTTGAGCCTGCTAGCAGTCGGCTCAACAGTGGCCCGAAAAAAGAAGGTTGCTAAATGGAGCGGGTATTTTCAAGTCACGCTCGCAGTGCTAGGTTTTAGCGAAGTTCTACGTCGTTTCTTTGGTTCAGAAGCTTTACCAGATTTCCGCATTATGATAGGGGTATCTGTATTGGCAGTTATTGCTAACGGTTTTTGCCTCTACCTATTGCAACGTTCAAAAAGCCGTGAGGCGCACATGCAAGCTAGCATGATTTTTACCAGTAATGATGTGATAATCAACTTAGGTGTCGTTACAGCGGGTCTATTAGTCCTCAGGTTGAACTCGAGTATGCCTGACTTGATTATTGGCGCAATTGTATTTGTGATTGTTTCACTAGGTGCAATGCGAATTCTTCGACTATCAAGATAACAATTTAACTTAGTTCGTTTGAGTACTGATTTGCATTCCAAAGTCAATCAGGTTTCCTGTAGCCCTTAACTTGTATAGGGCTACAGCTGCTTTTATGAAACACAAAGCTATTCGCCAGCAAACGATAAATCTTGCACCTCAACCATAGGTGACCCTACAAGACCACCAAATGCTGACCACTCGAGTGCGTTACCCACTGCACTGATGTTATTGAGTAAGTCTAAAATGTTCCCTGAAATAGCAAAGTTCTCTACGGCTTGCGTATGGTCGTCTTGAACTTTGAGACCAAAAGCCTGCAAGCTAAAGTCACCTGAAATAGGGTTTGCACCCGCATGAAACCCCATAAGATCTGTCACAATGACACCATTTGTTGCCTGCACACCAGAGCCAGCTTCTAAAAAAAGATTAGAAGGACTAATGCCTAGACTGCTTTGGTAACTACGACTGGCATGCCCTGTATTGGCTTGCCCCAGCTCTTTAGCGGTTTGGCTATTATGCAAGAAGCTTTTCAGAACCCCGGCTTCAATAAGACTTAAGCGTTCTGTTGGTGTACCCTCACTATCAAAAGGACGATTGGCTTTACCCTTTTCTAAGTTAGGGTCATCAATAACGCTTATTAAACTTGAAGCAACCTGCTTACCTAACTTATCAGCAAAACGACTTTTACCTTCAGCTACATTTTTGGCATTAAGCATAAACAGTAACAAACCCATCATCTGCGCAAAGGCTTTAGGTTCAAAATAAGCAGTATAACGACCTGTCTTTAAATTCTGAGCACCCAACTGCCTTGCTGTTTTCTCAATCATATTCAAAGCTGTTTTGCCCGGCTCTAAAGCATGGAAGTCTTTTTCTAACTGATATTCAAAGCCCTGCTTTAAACTCTTATCTTGCTGCATGATAAGCGAACCCAAAAGAATGCTATAACCATTGCGATAACCGCCATCTGCACCCTGCGTAGATGCAAGCGAAATCTGAGATTCCTTTTCGCTATAACGACTTGTCGAAACCTGCTTGGTGCGGGTATCCTCACGCATGACCTTCTCAAGCTCGAGTACGGCATTTGCTTTTTCTTCTAGGGGGGCGCTTAAGCCTTCACTTAAAATGTCTTTATAGCCTAAGGCTTGTGATTTAGGTAAAAAGCCTGTGGTGTCGGTTTGCAACTCAGCATTTTCACTGGCTTCTTTAATGACCCAGTCGAGTGCATCTTGACTTAGTTCTTCGGTTGAAGCGTAGCCTGTTTTGCCATTTTTGATAACGCGAATGCCAATGCCACCTTGGCTTGCTTGGGTTATTTGAGATAAGTCATGGTTGAATGATTCTAAACTGAGTTCTCTTGTTTCTGTTGCCAGACTTTCAAGGTCAATGCCAAGCTCTTTGGCTTTGCTTTGCAGGTAAGCATGGGCTTCTTTTGTAGTTAAGTAACGACTCACGCCTCACCCCCTACAATAATGTCACTTACCAGAAGATGAGGCTGACCCACTTCAGTTGGAATGCTGCCTGATAAGCTACCGCACATGCCGGGGCCTAAATCTAAATCATCTGAAACAGCCACAACTTTTTTAATGGTTTCTGGGCCTTTGCCAATCAGCATGGCACCCCTGACTGCTTCTTGCAGTTCACCATTACGAATAATGTAGCCTTCACGAACCGCAAAATTATAATCACCTGTACCTGGTTTAACCTGCCCGCCGCCCATGTTTTTAGCGTATAAACCATATTCAATATTTTTAAATAAATCTTCTTTGGGTGTTTCGCCTGGTGCAATGTAGGTGTTACGCATTCGAGAGGTGGGTGCAAAGGTGTAATCTTGCCTGCGACCTGAGCCTGTTGCACGGTAACCTGTTTTAATCGCGCCTAACTTATCAACCATATAAGCCTCTAAAATGCCATCTTTAATAAGCGTCGTATGCTCCGTTTTCATACCCTCATCATCAAATTCAGAAGAGCCCCAACCATGCTTGCTGGTACCATCATCAATATAAGTCACAGTTTTACTAGCAACTTCTTCACCTAACAAGTCACTCAGCACAGAAGCTTTTTTGGCAACCGAAGTGGTTTCTAAAAGATGCCCTAAAGCCTCATGAAAAATAACACCGCCAAAGCCATTTCCAATTACCACAGGCATGCTACCCGCAGGCGCTTTTTTAGCATTAAGATTCGTAATAGCTTGCTCAGCCGCAGCTTTACCAATAAACTCAGGGCTAAACTTATCAAACAACTCCAAGCCCATACTTAAACCCGGCGCACTCGAGCCTGTCTGGGTATCACTGTCATTAGCTGCAATAACTTGTGCAATGGCGCGACTACGAACACGTTTATCTTCGGCCCAAACGCCTTCACTGTTCGCAATGAGTACATCTTGCTCCCATTCTATAAAGCCAGCCTGAACTTGCTTAATCGTAGGTGCAATGCGCGCAGCAGCGTCTATTTCAAGGAGACGCTCGAGTCTGTAGCGTTTATCTTGAGAGTTAAAGGGTTTTGTGGGTGCATGCAGGTTTGTGTGGCTTTGTTTTGTAAAGGTTCTAAAGTCAAGTCCACCTTTACCACTGGCGTCAGGTTGGCCTTGACTGGCTTTGAGTTTGGCTAGGGTTTCTGCGAGTTCGGTTAAGGCTTCTTCGCTAAGGTCATTGGTGTAGGCGTAAACCACTTCGGTACCGTAAAAAAGCCTTAAGGCGGCACCTAGTTCAATAGAGCTGTTGGCTTCTTTGACTTCTTTGTTAATGGTTTTCATGCTGCGGCGTTGCCAGCGTTCTATGTAAAGCTCACTGAAGTCTGCGCCGTAACGTAATGGGATTTTTAAGACACTCTCTGCAATATCTGAATTAATCATGTTTGACAGTGTAGCGCTTTTGGCTTTGGCTAATTGTTTTGAATTACATTGTTTTCAGCTTTTTTGAAAAGCAAGTTTTTAGTTTAGATGCGCAATAAGCATCACTATAGTTTCAGAAAAGTTTATATAACTCGACTGGTACTTTACGGTTGTTGCAAGGCAGAAGAGGTGATTCTTGTAATTACACGCAAACCAATTAAGCAGCTTTGGCTAAGTCAGTAACAGGTTGGGTTTCTTCAGAATTAAGCCTAATGATTTTTGCAGTTACTCGAGTTTCGTTTGCTTCTGTTTGGGGTTGACGGTAGCTTATGAAAGGTTTCTCTGGAATGGTTACAGGGATTTCTTTTTCGCTGAATAAAGCTTCTAAAAAGTCGTTTGCCCATGCAGCTATGACAAACACACCGGTTATTGCTGTGAACACTAGTAGGAGGGATAAAAAGTTCAAAATAACCATACACTTAGTATATACCTTATTAAATAAGGTATATAGTTGTTTGGCTTACTATAGTAGTTTTCATCTTTAACACAGCATCGACTTAGCCCGTCCATTTTTACCCAGCTAGTTTTGCATTTAAACCTAGCTAAGCGTTTTAAATGCAAAAGGCTATAAAAAAGCTAACTAATACCAAACTGCTTAGAAAGTGTCATAAGACTGAGTGGGTCAGAGCGTACTCCCC
>CAYGTA010000179.1:0-9105 GCA_964352605.1 uncultured bacterium
CTGTACTCTCCTCTAGTACCTTCTAAAAGCCCTTCGTCACGCAATTCACCTATAGCCATGCTTACACTCACCCTTGTAGCTGAGATCATACTGGCGAGTTCCTCGTGTTTAAGTTGAGTGCTTAATTTGGTCCAGCCTGTTGCTTCACTTTGGCCAAAACGATCGGCTTGCTCGAGTAGGGTTTTCATGACTCGAGCTTTTACGGGCGCGTAGGAGAGGCTGAGTTGGTCACGGCAGTCAAAGAGATGCCCTGCCATGATTTCCGCGAAGGTTAATACAAAACCGGGTGCTGTGAGAGCCATTTGTTTGAATTGGCTTCGACTTATGGGGCAGGTTCTTACGTCTGTTAGGGCTATGGCGTCTACTCGGTAGGCTTCGCCTGCTGCTAGGAACGCTTCACCAAAAAAGTCGTTTGGTCCGAGAATAGCTAGAATACGTTCACTGCCGCTGGCTGTTGGTGTAACGAGTTTGACTTGTCCTTGTGCTACGACATGTAGGTCATTTGCGTCGTCACCTGCATGAAATATAAAGTCGCCTTTTGTGTAGCCTTTGTCTGGGCAGACTTTCATGAATACTGCCATGTCTTCTGGGCTTACTCGACTTGTGAAGGCTGTATCTTTTATGAACCAAGGTTTCATTTGGCACTCCCTTGTTAGGTTTTTGTTCGTATTCTTTTGACTATAGTTTAGTATTTGTTGTTCACAAAAGAGTAACAGCTTGCTTACGATTAGATTGTTTCTTATTTGCTTTTGCTGTGATTTGCTATTTGCATACTGTTGCTGATTCCGTACAGCATTTGACAGTGATGCTTTTGTGAACACTTTAAAGTCACAATAGCTTTTAAGCAAGCACTACTGTTTGCTTTTGTGCAAATAAATTTCTTTTGAGGGTTACTATTAACTTATGTTAGATCAGTCTTTACGTGTTCCAAAACAGCGGGTACTTATGCCAATTGCTAAGCACCTTAATGTGTCGCCTTCTTGGTTTACTTTAGTGGGTTTAATTATTGGCTTGCTTGCTGTAACGCTACTTGCTTTGGATGAACCTATGTGGGCACTTGTTTTATGGGCCTTGAACCGAATTATTGATGGTTTAGATGGTGAGATCGCCAGAATGCACGATCGGCAATCTGACTTAGGTGGGTATTTTGATATTATGGCCGACTTAGTTATTTACGCAACCTTGCCTGTTGCTGTTGTTATTGCTAATCCATCATTTACCGCTTGGCTTGCAGTAGCTGTATTACTGGTAAGTTTTTATATTAACGCGGGCTCATGGATGTACTTATCTTCGATTCTTGAAAAGCGAAATCAGGGTGCTAAGGCAAAACTCGAGCGTACGAGTATTACCATGCCTTCAGGGCTTATTGAGGGTACAGAAACGATTGTGTTTTTTACTTTGTTTTTGCTTTTACCGCAGTTTAGTGTTTTTTTGTTTGGGCTTATGACTGTGTTGATTGTGTTTACTATTTTTCAGCGTATATTTTGGGCTGTTAAGGTTCTTTAGGAGTTTTTATGTCTAGTACTTCGGTTGGTGTTGGTTCGTCTTCGTTTTTGCAGCGTCACTGGCAAAAGCTTTTGGCTGGCTTGTTTTGGGTAGCTGCGTTGGTGGCTTATGGGGTTTATACAGCGCAGAATAACCTAACGCCTATTGGTACCTTAAGGCAGTTGATTGCTTTTATGAGTGATTCTGTGTGGGGGCCTCTTATTTTTGTTTTGCTTTATGTGCTGCGACCTATCTTTTTGTTTTCTGCGGGTCTTTTAACGATTGCTTCTGGTGTTTTGTTTGGGCCGTTGTGGGGTGTTATTTACACGGTTATTGGTAGCAATTTGGGTGCAAGTTTGGCTTATCTTATTGGTCGTTTTTTTGGTGATGGTCTTATAGATATTAAGGAGAGCGATAAGGGTATTGGTTCTTATGTTAAGCGTATGCGGGCGAGTAGTTTTGAAACGGTCTTTATTATGCGTCTTATCTTTTTGCCTTATGATTTGGTGAATTACTTGGCGGGTTTGTTGCGTATTAATTACTTAGCTTTTATTACGGCTACTATTTTGGGTGCGCTGCCTGGCACAATTTCCTTTGCTCTTTTTGGTGCTTCTACCGGTCTTTCTGAGGGTACACCTAGTTTTGATTGGCGTGTCTTGGCTGCCTCTGTCGGTATATTTGTGCTTAGTTTAGCGATTTCACGGTTGGTGAAACGCAAGGAAAAGGTGGTTTAAATGAAACCTTATCATACGGCTATTATTGGGGCGGGTTCAGGTGGCATTACGGCAGCAATTGGGCTTGCTGGGTTGGGTAAGCAAGTTGTTCTTCTTGAGAAGTTGCATGTGGGTGGTGACTGCACGAATGTGGGCTGTGTGCCTTCTAAGTTGCTTATTCATTTGGCGAATCATATGCAAGAGGAGAAGCTTAGTCCTGCTGAAATTTTAGCGAAAGTTCGTGAAAAGCGTGATCACTTGCGTGATGAAGAAACTGAGTGGATGCAAGGCACTGCGAATGTTGATTTAAAAATGGCTGAGGCTAAGTTTTTAGATGCTAATACTTTAGAGCTAAGCAAGCCTGATGGATCACGTGAACAAATTAAGGCAGATAACATTATTATTTCTACAGGTTCACGAGCTGTTAAATTTCCGGTTGAGGGTTTACCTGCTGAGAAGCTATTAACGAATGAAAGCTTGTTTGATCTTGAGGCTTTACCTGAGCATTTGGCTATTGTAGGTGCTGGCGTTATTGGTGTTGAAATGGCGTTTGCCTTTAGCAAACTGGGTGCTAAAGTCACGCTTATTGATCTTGCCCCTCGAGTGCTTAGTGTTTTAGAGCCTGAAGTTTCTGAACTTATTCATGAGCGCTTAGTTGCTGCTGGCGTCACTGTGATTGTTGGCGCTAAGGGTACGCATTTTGATAATGCTAGTGAAACCTTGTTTTTAGATGAACATGGAAATGAGCTTAAAGTTGAGGGCGTTTCTAAGGTTTTACTGGCAGTAGGACGCATTCCTAATTTAGATTTGGATATGGAGAAAGCTGGTGTTGAGTTTACCAAGCGCGGTATTCCTAGTAATAACGTGGGTCAAACCAACATAAGTCATATTTATGCTATTGGTGATGTCAATCTGAATTCAGCTTTTACTCACTCTGCGAATGCTCAGGGTAGGCGTTTGGTTCAAAAAATTGCTTTTCCTTTTTTACCTGCTGGCAAAGAGCCAATTTACCCGAGTGCAACTTTTTCTAGCCCTGAAGTTGCTCAAGTGGGTCCAACCTTAGCTCAGTTACAACAGAAATACCCAAAAGAACTTATTAAAAGCTATCGTATTGACTTGAAAGATACCGACAGGGGTTACACATCTTTTTTAGAGCATGGCTTTGTACTTATTCACGCTATGGCTTTAACAGGTCGCGTTTTGTCTGCCAGCATTGTGGCACCTAGTGCCGGTGAAATGATTCCCATTTTGACACATGCTGTCAATGGTGGTCCGAGTATGTACAAGCTAGCCAATCTTGTTTTTCCTTACCCTACCTTAGCGGAAGGCATAAAAAAAGCAGCCAGCAATTACGTCTTTGCCACACTCCCCAAACTCCCTCAAGAAGCCTTGACTTATGTCATGAACAGATGGCGTAAAGTTGAAACCGCAGATGCTTAAAAAGGAGTTCAGCCTGTCAATGGTTCAGCTTTTCAGCAAATCAGCAAATCAGCTTTTCAAAGCCTTTCGAAACCCCCTCAGAGTTCTTTTAGTGTGTACAGGTCTACTGTTAAGCAGCGCATATGCACAAGCAAAACTCGAGCTTTCTAGCCCAGCCATTTGGCTCGAGTCTGCTGCTTCTGAGGTGACTATCTTAACTGCTTCAGGTGATGTTTTTAGCTTTGATGGTGCCACGCTTACGCGTTTAGATAGTGGCTTTCAGGGTGATAGTCTTGTTGCTTGTAATGACGGTTTTATAGGCATTAAAGATGGCTTTATTCGTTATGCGGGCAAAGAAGGTTTTAGTCCTGAAGTTGCGTTGCAGGCTCGAGCTTCGTGCTTGGCTAACGGTAAGATTGCGGCTTTAGCGAGTAATGCCAAAACGCTTTATGTGCTTGATGAAAACTTAAACATTTTGACTGAGGTTTTCGTAAATGCTTTGCCTGACGCTGAGATTATAGCAACTGACTTAAACAATGATAGTAAAGAAGAATTAATTCTTTTGACCACGCCTAGTTCACGGTATCAGCATGGGGTTTTAGGGGACGCAATTGAAGCAGAAAGCCTAACTGTGTTTGATTCTGAAACTTTGGCAGAGCTTGCTACCTACAGTTTAGATGAACCTTTTGTCTTTGAGCAGCGACGCGTTACCCCCTTTTCATCTGCTAATCGAGTGGGTATTTTAGCAACTACAGCTTCAGGCAGCACAGGGGCAGGTGTTTTGTTTCTAGAATGGATAGATGACACTTTAGAAGCTACAGCCCAATCAGATTTTATTGGTACTGGGTTTCGCTGGCTGAACTTATTTAGCTCTCAAGAAGGCTCTGCTTTTGCCATACGCACACCCCACATAGGTGGCCCTTTGCAACGCTACACGCTCGAAGAAAACGAACTCCTTATTAACGCTTTCCAGTTAAGCGTAACCAACCATGTGATTCGCTCACGTAACCTTGATTTAGCTGTTATGCTACCCAGCTCGAGTTCTGAGAAGCAGTTTTTTGCCTTTCCAGACCAGAGCCTAACAAGCATAAAACTAATCGTCTGTGAAGCTAACTGCGAGGTACAAAAAGAGTATGCACTCGAGTCTCGCTTAAGTACTAATCTGAGTTATCTTGAAACAGCTGAGGATTTAACTGTTTTGGCTGCAGATGAATCAGGCGGGCTTTATGCCTTTCTGGTTGAACTCGAGTAATCTAGCCTTTTGCAATTAATACCAAGTCCGAAAAGGTACTTCATAAACTCTTACAGAGTTGATTACGACCCAATCGGACTTGGTATTGTTTCGACGATCCAAGATCGCGTTTACTTTATTAATAAAGTAAACGGAAATAGTATAAAATGCTTGCAGCGTTTCAATTGTCGAACTAGCTGAGTAAACACAGATGTACTAAGTTGATGGTGTGTTTTACTTGAAAGCTGCTATAGCAAATTAGCTTTGCGCTAAGGGAGCAAAGTCTGTTCCTTTGGCTTGCTCTAATACACTTACAAATTGCATAAGCTTTTCGTCATGCATGGCAGGTGCTAAGAATTGCATGCCTACAGGCATCTTGGCTTCTGCTGTGCCTGCCGGTACGCTTACCGCAGCTATGCCGGCTAGGTTGGCCAGTACCGTATCTATGTCATCTAGGTACATGGCGACTGGGTCAGCTCTTTTTTCACCTAAGCCATAAGCAACGCTTGGTGCAGTGGGGGTTAGTAAAAAGTCGTAGGTTTCAAAAGCTTTGCTTAATTCGTTTGCTATGAGCCTGCGTACCTTTAAGGCTTTACCGTAGTAGGCGTCATAGTAGCCTGCTGAGAGTGCGTAAGTGCCTGTAAGTATGCGCCTACGGACTTCTTTACCCAAGGTTTCACCGCGTGATTTCGCCATGACTTCTGCTTGCCCTAAAGCATTTTCACCGTGGCGTTTGCTGTAAACCATAGCGTCGTAGCGGGCTAGGTTAGCGCTTGCCTCAGCAGGTGCAACAAGATAGTAGGTTGATACACCGTAGGGTGTGCTTGGCAAAGAAACATCTGTAACTTCTGCACCTAAATCTTTTAGTAAGTCTCTGGTTTTGTTTAAGGCAGCTAATACGCCTTCGCTGTTTCCCTCTTGAGAGAGCTCACTCACTACCCCAATTTTTAAGCCTTTTAGGTCTTGCCTTATGCCTAATTCTTGTATAAAGGCAGGTTCATCTTGTTCAATGCTGGTTGAATCTAAGGGGTCATTGCCTCCCATAACATCCATGAATAAAGCAATGTCTTTAGCGCTTCTTGCTAACAAGCCTACTTGGTCAAGCGAGCTTGCGTATGCTATCACCCCGTAGCGAGATAAACGACCATAGGTGGGTTTAAACCCCAGCACTCCCGTAAAGCTTGCAGGTTGCCTAACGGAACCCCCTGTATCAGTGCCAAGCGCTACAGGAACAACCCCTGCGGCTACTGCAATGGCTGAACCACCTGATGACCCACCAGGGACACGTGAATCATCCCACGGGTTTTTAGCAGCGCCAAAAGCTGAGTTTTCGTTGCTACTCCCCATACCAAATTCATCTAGATTCGCTTTGGCTATAACAATAGCGCCTGCAGCTTCTAAACGTTTAATGACGGTAGCGCTATAAGGAGGTACAAACAGTTCTAAACTTTTAGAAGCAGCCGTAGTTGTCATACCTTCGGTACAAATATTATCTTTTACAACAACAGGCACACCCGCTAAAGAACCCACCGTTTCACCTTTTGCTATGCGGGCATCTAGTGCATCTGCCGCTTTTAAAGCAGCCTCATCTGCAATGCTAATAAAGGCGTTTAGTCGAGCTTGAACGTGATGTGCTTTAGCTAGTGATGCTTCAATCACGGCACGTGCCGTTAAGGTTTTAGATTTAATATTTTCAGCAATTTCATAAGCGAACTTCATGCGGCAAAGAATACCAGAGATTAGACTCATCTAATGCTTAAAGCTCTACAGCAAGCTATAGCAGCTATTTTTACTAAACTGCTTAGAAAGTGTCATAAGACTGAGTGGGTCAGAGCGTAGTCCCCAAAGCTGTCTCGACTAAGTCGGCAAGGTCGGAATTATAAAGCAGTGCGACATTCATAATTCAGCTTAGTATTAGATACTTTCTTGACCTAAGTTCAGCAGCTAATACGGTAGGCTTAAAAGCATGAATAACTACCTTAAAACTGCCCTCAATGCTGGTAACGCTGCAGCTGCACACATTTTAGAAAGCCTTTCAGGAACGTTAGAGATTTCTAGCAAATCTAACCCCCGAGATATTGTAACGCAAGTAGATATCGAAACCGAAACACTCATTCGCAGCATCATTTCAAAGCAGTACCCTGAACACAGCATTTTAGGCGAAGAAGCAGGCGAAACAGGCAGTAGTGACTATCGCTGGATAATCGACCCGATAGACGGCACCAACAACTTCGCCAGACGCATACCCCATTTTTGCGTCAGCATAGCACTCGAGCTTAATAACTTAGAACATACCGGCGTTATTGTGAATCCTTCTTTAGCTGAGATTTATCAGGCTCAAAAAGATGCAGGTAGTTTTAAAAATAATAAGAGTATTAAGGTTAGTGATTGTGAAGCCTTAGAAAGCGCTTTTGTCACTATGAGCTTTAGTAGTCAACCAAAGGATGTTAAGTTTGCTAATCCTATTTGGGAGGATCTGCTAAGCAAATGTCATGTTGCGAGGCGCATGGGTAGCACAGCTTTAGAACTTGCATTTGTTGCTGAGGGTCGCTCAGATGCCTTTTTTGGGTTTGGGCAAAATCATTGGGATTACGCAGCGGGCATTTTGCTGGTAAAAGAAGCAGGTGGTGTAGTTGACTTGCAAGATAATGGCAAAACCCTTATTGCTGCGTCTTCAGCAAGCTTAGCTGCTGAGTTAAAAGCATTACTCTGAGCAGAAGAAAAGGTGAAAGAATTGAGCACCGAAGAAAAAGAAAAGCGTTTGAATACTTAGTTCTTACTTCCTGCTTCTCTTAAGTCATTTTCTCTTTAGTCGGATTCTGATTGTAGTCATCTGACTTGCCGGGGGCTATGCTTAAGTAAGTCCAATTTTCACCTGCAAAGTGTTTTGCTAAAAACACAATTTCACCAACATGATAACTAAAGTGCGATAACGAGCGAACTAGACACTCTTCTACACTCAAAGGTACACCTCGCACGCTCACCATTTTGGCTAAATCATCGTAATCTAAAGGCCAGACATTTGCTTCTAGAACCGCCCAGGCTTCATCCCATAAGGTCATAAGCTCAGCTCGAGTTAAACCGCTGACATCAAATTCACTTTCACGGTTTCGCCATGGTTTTTCACCATCTGTAGTTAAAAAATCAGTAAATCTTGATTTTAGATTCCCGCTCATGTGTTTAACAATGATGGCGATTGAATTGCTGCTTGGTGATAGCATTTTAAAAAAATCTTCATCATTCACTTGTTCTAGTGACTTCATAAGTAGTTTGTAATAACGCTTGTATTCTCCTACAAATGCTGGCATGACTTATCTCCTTAGAAGGCCTCACTCAAACAGCTTTAGCTTAGCAAACTGCGCCTAAAACCAAAGCTTTTTATTATCAAAAAGAACACAAGGCACGCCTTAGTTACGAAAGCTTATATAGTGTTAAGGATGTGCCTCTCACAAACTTGCTCTTTACTCGTATCTGTCAGAAGTTTTAGTTTATGACGGCAGTCTTCCCTCTTATTTCTTTCACCATTGTCATGTCTATTACCCCTGGCCCCAATAACATTATGCTGTGGGCAAGTGGGGCAAATTATGGGTTTAAACGAAGCTTGCCCCACATGCTTGGCATTAGCATTGGCTTTGCTAGTTTGTTTTTGCTATGCGGCTTGGGTTTAGGTGCACTTTTTGAAGCCTATCCTGTTATTGAAAATATACTTAAGATTGTAGGATCCGTTTATTTGCTTTACTTGGCTTTTCGTATTGCTACAGCTTCTTTTGAAGGAAAAAAAGAGGCAACGAAGCCCCTTAATTTTTTTGAGGCGGCTGGTTTTCAATATGCAAACCCAAAAGCTTGGGTGTTTGCTTTAACAACAGCAAGTACTTTTAGTTTGATTGGCTCTAACTTTATTCTTAATGCCTTGTTGATTTCTTTGGTGCTCATGCTAGTTAATTTTCCTTGCATTTGTGTCTGGACAGCTTTTGGGACTGCTATTGGGCGATTTTTAAGTAACAAGCGTGCCTTAATGAGCTTTAATTTTATAATGGCTGGTTTGTTAGTCGCGACCATTCTCCTTATTTTATAAAAGGTACGCTCAGTCTCAAATACTTGAGTAACCAAAGAGTGAAAAGCTAAATCGGCTTTGCATCTTTGTTTTTACTCGCCTAGCTCAAAAACTAAGACCATAGTATTCACGGTGTTTCAAATTGCTTATAATACTAAACTGCTTAGAAAGTGTCATAAGACTGAGTGGGTCAGAGCGTACTC
>CAYGTA010000180.1:0-9033 GCA_964352605.1 uncultured bacterium
CCCTTTTTATCAGAATCTTTAGACAAAGCTGACATTACGCTCCCTAACAGTTACCCTATATGAGTGAATAGTCTAAACGAATCACAGTTGATTTTATTTAGTCGATTGTATACAATATACTTGAATTTGTAAAGCTTTAGTTCGTTTACTAACGAAAAGTGAACCATGCATATTGCAAAGATTAGTTATTTCTAAAGGTAAATTAAGGAGAAACTGGCTATGCCAAAAAGAGAGGGTTGCTATCTCTGGCAAGAAACAGAACTTTTTCTTACAAGTACTATTGCTTACTCTAATCCTTATATAGAAGTTGAGGTTTGGGCTGACTTTACACATGAAGATGGTCAAGTATTGCGCCGACCAGCGTTTTGGGACGGGCATAGTACCTGGAGATTGCGTTTTGCTCCGACACGTGAAGGTAAGTGGACTTGGAAAAGCTATGCAAACGTCGATGACATAGGTTTTTCGCAAACAGGAGTGCTTTACGCTCAGCAAGATAAACAAACCAATCACTCCTTTTTTCAACACGGCTTCTGGCAAATGTCCCCTGGCGCGCGAAATCTCGTTCATGCTGATAGCAAAGCAGCCCTACTCGTTGCAGATACTGCTTGGGCCTTGCCTTGGCGCTGTACGCTTGAGCAGTGCGATATCTACGCCAGCGACCGCCAGAAAAAGGGCTTTAACGCTGTGCTACTTATGACCGTTCAGCCTGATATGAACGCTGTTGGTCCGCGTAGTCGCAGCGAGGATTTGGGATTTGAGGTTGGTTTTGAAGATCTACCAACAGGGCACATAAACAACATCAACATTTCTTACTTTCAGTATATGGACAAACTAATAAACACACTTGTAAGTCACGAACTCGTACCAGTTTATCAGCCGCTTTTTCATGGCTACGGTTGGAAAGGCTTAAAGGTTCTTGGTCCTGTTGTACCTGCCGATGAATACGCACGTTTTTGCCGATATTTGATAGCGCGGTATGGTGCTCGACCTGCCATCTATTTAATCGGTGCTGACGGTAATGGCTACCACCCGCAAATCGGGATAGCAGGGCAAGAAGTTGAAGAATGGGATGCTTACGGGCAACCCACTGGCATTCATTACTGTCCCCACGCTGACAATAAAGCTTACCAAGATTCCAACTGGCTCGATTTTCAATGGTGCCAAACTGGGCATAACGGCGAGCACGTTCAGGAACGGCTGATGGATATGTGGCGGAATGAACCTGTCAAAGGTATAGCAAATGGTGAGCCCACCTATGAAAATATTGGCGCAACAGGTAATGCCGCCGCTTGGTGGCAGGGACACGAAGCCTGGTCAAATTTGTGTGCGGGTGGCACCATGGGTGTGGTTTACGGAGCAGGCAGCTTATGGCAATGGAAGCTACACAAAAATGAAGCTGGGCATCAGGATTGGTGTGTTGCACCAAATGCAGGCTGGCGCGAAGCACTCGAGTTTGAGGGTTCAAGCTACGTTGGGCTAATCACTAAACTCCTTAAAGACTTAGACTTTGCCGATATGCAGCCCAACTGGGATTACAGCATCGGTAGACGCGGTTTGGCCATAGACAATAAGCTGCTCATACTCTATTTCGCGACTGGAGGAAACACCAGAATAGTAAGTGATAAGGTACCCCCCAGGTACAAGATTTATGACCCACGCAACGCTTCACTGTTGCATGAAAGTAGCTGGTCAAAAGAAAACCCGATGGTTGAAACAAGTTTGGGTGAGCCGCGAGTTATTATATTTTATGAATAAGACAAAGCTTCTTAGTGAAATTCGCCCTATTAATCTACGCGAACAAGTGGTCGAGCAAATTCGCCTTGCAATTATTGAGGGTCGTCTCAGACCAGGTGATCATATGGTAGAAGCACAACTCACCAAACATCTTAGCGTTAGTCGCACGCCATTACGAGAAGCACTGATATTGCTTGAACGAGAAGGCCTTGTTGAAACCATACCCAACAAGGGAACCTTTGTTCGCCGCTTCTCAATAAATGATGTTGAAGCGATTTTTTCAATGCGTATTATGCTGGAGAACTTTGCCGCAGAGCGTATTATTGATGTCATGACAGACCTCGATTTCGAAACACTCGACAGCCTCATTCGAGAGCAGAAGGCCTATATAAATCAAAACGACTTTAGGCGAGTTCGGGCTACCGATATGCAATTCCACCATTACATACTGAAGCGAAGCGATCATTCCCAGCTATTAAGAAGCTGGACCGAAATTGTTGCTCAAATTGCTGCACTACTTTATATGCGAGCAGAAACCACAAGAGGTTACGACGAAGCAAAAGTGATCGTTGATCACCAGACGATTCTCAGAGCTTATCGTGACCGAAATTTAATAGCCGTAAAAACTGCCAACAAAAAAATCAATGAACGTGTTGCTGAGGAGTGCCGCCACGCGCTAATAGAGCACATACCTCAGAAGCAAGAGCTAAGCGTAGAGGAGGTACTTTGACTGAAAAAATAACTCTTCGTGCTGGAAATCTAGTTGCAGTTTTCGATCCTGAAACAGCAGCACTACGCTACTTGCGTTTAGGTAAAACCGAAGTCCTACGTGGCATCTACGCTGCAGTTCGAGATAAAAACTGGGGTACCGTACCTTTTGAGCTAAAGAACTTAAGCCTCAAACAACAAGAAGACAGTTTTATTTTAGATTTTGATAGTGTGCATTTACAAAATGACATCCATTTTGTCTGGCATGGTTGCATAACTGGTAAACCGGATGGCACAGTAAGCTTTCATTTTAATGGTGAAGCCAAAAGCAGCTTTAGGCGAAACCGTATCGGCTTTTGTGTATTACACCCAATGGACGCTGCCGGGGCAGCTTGCACAATAGAACACACGGATGGTCGCCATAGTAAAGGAAACTTTCCTTTAACCATCTCAGCACAGCAACCGTTCTTAAATATACGTAGCATCTCGCATGAATTAGCAAACGGTTTAAGAGCAAAAGTGACTTTGAAGGGTGATACTTTCGAAATGGAGGACCAGCGCAACTGGACGGATGCCTCGTTCAAAACCTACTGCACGCCATTGGATGACCCGTTCCCTGTACTGGTAAAAAAAGGCGAAAAACTAACACAAACTATTACAGTCGAAACCAGAGGTAATGCTAAAGCGGATAAAGAAAATGAAGCGACATTAAACTTCAGCCTAACAGGTCAAAGTACGAGTCTGCCTGACATTGGTTTGGGTGGAACTCAGCGTGCTTTAGATTTTGTTGAACTATACCGCCTCAAGCAACTTAAAGTTGCACATTTACGAGTAGATCTGAACTTGCAACAAGAGTACACCTTATATCTCGAGCAAAAAATTAGCGAAGCGACTGAGCTTGCTTGCAAACTCGAGCTTGCCATCCACTTGTCAGCCAACACTGCAGCGGAACTCCAGGCTCTTAAACAACGCCTGCATCATCGAAACGTACCAATCGTACGCATTCTTATTTTTCACCATGACGAAAAAAGTACCTCCAAGCAGACACTCGAGTTGGCTCGCAGCTACCTGGAAGATTATGTGCTTGTTGGAGGCAGCAACGCATTTTTCACTGAGCTTAATCGTGAACGACCAGACCCTAACGCACTTGACCTTGTGACGTATTCATTAAATCCACAGGTTCACGCTTTTGATGATGCTTCTTTAGTTGAAACGCTTCCTGCACAAGCGGTAACAGTGGCAAGTGCTGAAACATTTTGTGGAGCTAAACCTATCATTCTTAGCCCCATCACCTTCAAAATGCGTTTTAATCCCAACGCAACGGATGACAGCAGCTTGAATGTCGAACAGCAAATAGACAAGCGTCAACATTCATTATTTGGTGCCGCCTGGACGCTAGGTAGTCTTAAATACCTTTTACAAACAAACGTTGTTAGTTTGACCTATTTTGAAACAGCTGGGAAACTTGGCCTTATGCCTGATTCCAAAACGGTATACCCGCTATATCATGTTTTTGCTGATCTTGCTGAGTATCATCAGGCTGAAGTCATGCTGTCTTGTTCAAGTCACCCCCTTTTGATTGAAGGCTTATGTTTACGGCAAGGTAACAAGCACCGTTATATGTTTACTAATTTTACAACTGAAATTCAACATATTCGCCTAGATGGATTGACAGGTAACTTTTCCGGGCGAGTACTTGATCAAACAACGCTAGAAATGGCGACTAAGCAACCTGAGACTTTTCGCTCGAGTTCTCCATTAAAGTTGAAAATGAGTCAAGGTTTTCAGCTTAAACTAAACCCACACGCAGTTCTAACCATAGACGGTATTGCATGAAACGGGGAGCAGTAATAGGTTGCGGGTTTTTTGCCCAGAATCATCTTAATGCTTGGAAGATAATAGATCGTGTTGAAATCGTCGCTGTTTGTGATAGCGACGAACTAAAAGCAAAAAACTGTGCTGAGGCGTTTGGCATTGCAAATTATTACCGTGATGCTGAAACCATGTTAAAGCTTGAGCAGCTAGATTTTGTGGATATCGTCACGCAAGCACACACGCATCTTGCCTTAACAACTCTAGTTGCTAAGTACGGTGTAAATACAATCTGCCAAAAACCCTTAGCACCTAGTTTAAAAGAGGCTCAGCAAATTGTTAAAGCAACAAAAAATATAACTTTCATGGTGCACGAAAATTTCCGATGGCAGCAGCCCATGCTCGAACTTCAAAAAGCATCAGAAAATCTAGGTAAGCTATTTTTCGGACGTATTCAGTTTAGAAGTGGCTACAACATTTACGCTGAGCAGCCCTATTTAGCTACTGAACCTCGCTTTATTCTTTATGATCTCGGCGTTCACTTATTCGACTTAGCGCGCTTCTTTTTTGGCGAGGCAAAAACGCTTAGCTGCCACACCCAGCGTGTAAACCCAGGCATAGCTGCTGAAGACGTAGCAACCGCACTTTTGAAAATGCAAACTGGTGCAAATGTGGTTGTAGATATGAGTTACGCGTCTAAACTCGAGCAAGAAACGTTCCCACAAACCCTTGTTCTACTTGAGGGCGAAAAAGGTTCTGCCAGGCTAGATATCAATTACCAACTAAGCGTTACCCTTGGCGGCACAACGAAGTACATTGACATGATGCCACAAAAGGTTGCTGGTATAAGCGCAGCTACTAGCGCTATTCCTGAAAGCGTTTTGACGATTCAAAGACATTTTATTGAATGCCTTGAGACTGGTAAAACGCCTAACACCTCTGGTACTGATAACTTGCGAACCCTCGAACTTACCTTCGGTGCTTACCGCTCAGCTGAGGCGGGTCAAACCATTAAGCTTGGAGAGCGCTAAATGAACCGTGTTATCGCACATTACCTAATCGAAACCGCCTATGACTTAGAACAAGCAGCTGAGATGATGGCGGGTGAACAGGCGTTGACTATATGCACGTGAACAGTTTAAGCATTAAGTTTTGTGAAGCAGATGAATCAGTCATTCGTTCAGCAAAAGCCTGTTTACAACCTATCAATACCAGCCCCGCCATCATGCCTGTTTTCTCATCAGGTCAAACAGCAATACAAGCACCCAGAACCTTTGCAGCACTTAGCAGCACTGACTTAATGTACTTGGCAGGCGGTGGCATAATGGGGCATCCTGACGGAGCAGCGTCAGGCGTTGAAAGCTTAAAAGAAGCGTGGACTGCAACACTTGAAGGAATTACCTTAACTGACTATGCCCAAACACACAAAGCCCTTGCAGGTTCGTTAAGGATGTTCGGAAAGTGAGCTATTTACTAAGCTACTACGGTGATGATTTCACTGGCTCAACCGATGTAATGGAAGCCTTGACTCTGGGTGGTGTACCCACAATACTCTTTCTACAACCGCCAAGCAAGGCGCAACTCGCCACTTTTCCGAAAGCTCAAGCCATTGGTATTGCAGGAACCAGCCGTGCCATGACACCCGAAAACATGGACAAGTATTTACCTAACATGTTTGCTAAATTGGGCGAACTCAAAGCAGACTTTTGTCACTATAAAGTCTGCTCAACCTTTGACTCTTCACCAACACTAGGGAGTATTGGCAGAGCCATTGAACTCGGCTTAGAGGCATTTTCACAAGCCTTTGTTCCTCTTATTGTCGGCGCCCCCATTCTGAAACGCTACGTCATTTTTGGAAACCTATTTGCCACGGTTGATGGCAAACCATATCGGCTTGACCGCCACCCCACCATGAGTCAGCACCCCTCAACACCCATGACTGAAAGTGAACTCGGGCGACACCTAGCACAGCAAACTGAGCTTTCTGTAAGCAATGTTGATGTACTTACTTTAGCGCAAGGTGCGTTAATGACTATCGAGCAAGCCAAGGCAGCAAACACTGATATTGTTCTATTCGACACGGTAACCGAGGCCCATCTAGAAACACTAGGAGAAGTACTAACTTGCTTAAAAGACCAAGGTTTTCAGTTTCTTGCAGGCTCATCAGGAGCAGAGTACGCCCTAATTGCTTACTTACACAAACAGGCTAAACTAAGCCCCGTAAAAATCCTAGCCAGCGTGCCCAAAGTTGAGCAAATCATTGTTGTTTCTGGTAGTGCTGCACCACCAACAGCTAAACAAATAGCGGAAGCGGCAGAACACGGATTCAGCCCCATCCGAATGAATGCTCCAAAATTGATTGACCCGAATCATCAAACTGAAGAGATAGCAAGGCTAAAACAATTAGCAAGCGAGGCACTCGAGCGTGGACAAAGCCCCCTCCTCTACTCGGTTCTTGGTCCAGCAGATAGCGCTCTTGCAGAGACCAAAGATGCGCTAAGAAAACTCGGCTACGCAGCATCTGATGCAAGTCATTTACTCGGAACTCAGCAAGGTCTGCTTTTGCGTGACTTGCTATTGAGCAGCGGCATTCGGCGTGCATGTATTGCAGGCGGTGACACCTGTGGATACGTAGCAAAGCAGTTGGGTATCTATGCGCTTGAACTACTAAAACCCATCGCACCAGGCTCGCCATTGTGTCGCGCCTACTCTGAGAACAAAGAAATTGACGGGCTCGAGTTGTCTCTAAAGGCAGGGCAAGTAGGTCAAAAAGATTATTTTATTACCGTAAGAGACGGACTTTAAGGAGGAAAAAATGACTATGAATATCGCGCTCATGGGTGCTGGTGGTAAAATGGGCTGCCGCATTACTGATAATATTAAAAATTTAGAACGCTACGAGGTGTCTTATGTCGAGGTTAGCAGTGAAGGTCAGGCTAGACTCGCTGAGCGCGCTGTACCCACAACGCCACAAGACGAAGCATTAGCTCAAGCAGATGCCGTTATTTTGGCCTTACCCGACAGGTTTATTGGCAGCATTACTAAGGAGATTGTGCCACAACTCAAATCAGGTACGATGGTATTAAGCCTAGACCCTGCTGCTGCCCATGCTGGTGTTATACCGCTCCGGGAAGACCTCACTTATTTTGTCGCCCATCCTTGTCACCCACCTCTATTTAACGATGAGGTTACAGAGGAAGGCCGAACAGATTGGTTCGGTGGAATACACGCTAAGCAGCATATTGTTTGCGCTTTGCATCAGGGGTCAGAATCAGATTACGCTGTTGGTGAGGCAATTTCTAGAGATATTTATGCGCCTGTCATGAATAGTTACCGGGTAACGGTAGAGCAAATGGCAATTCTTGAGCCCGCTCTTGCAGAAACTTTTGCCGCGACGCTCGTCACAGCAATGAAAGAAGCTTTAGACGAAACCGTAAAAATGGGTGTTCCTGAAGAAGCAGCACGCGCATTTTTATTTGGTCACGTACGAATTGAGATGGCAATTGTTTTTGGTTTTGCTGGCTTCCCGTTTTCAGATGGCGCTAAGTTAGCCATAGAACAAGCTTATGATAAGATTTTTAAACCTGATTGGAAACAAAATATTATGGATTTAGGCGCACTACAAGCAAGTGTTAAGCAAATTACCCAAGAAGAATGAAGATCGGGCTTGGCTCCTACGCTTTAGCTTGGTCCATTGGAGTATCTGGTTACCTACCAAAAAACCCAATGGACGTGTTTGGCTTCGTTCAGTGCGCCGCTGATCACGACTTTAAGCTCGTACAAATTGCAGATAACTTACCACTTCACACGCTGAGTGATGAAGAACTCAAGCGTCTAAGAAGCCTCACTCAACACTTGGAGATAGAGGTTGAAGTAGGTACTCGTGGTATTGCTAGCGGAAATCTAGAGCGTTATTTAGCTCTTAGCCAGTTTTTTAACTCTCCCCTGCTTCGGGTAGTTGTCGATTCGGACGGTCATCACCCTGAACCTGCTGAGGTCGCTAGTATTGTCGCCAACGTTCTGCCCGCATTTGAAGCGGCTGGCGTTACGTTAGCGATTGAGAACCATGATAGGTTCAAAGCTCGAGACTTGCTAATGATAGTTAACGATCTTAATAGTGACTATCTTGGTATTTGCCTCGACACGGTAAATTCGTTCGGCGCACTTGAGGGGCCCGAGGTCACATTAGATACACTTGCACCATTCGTTGTAAATGTTCACATTAAAGATTTTGCTATTAAACGTGAAAGTCACAACATGGGCTTTCGCATTTTTGGAACACCTGCAGGACAAGGCGTTCTGAATATTCCTTTGCTTATTGAACGTTTAAATATGAACGCGCGCAGCTTGAACGCTATTTTGGAGCTATGGCCAGCGCCAGAAAAAAGTATTAATTCAACTATAGCTAAAGAGTTAAACTGGCTGCGTCAGAGCGTAGACTTTTTCAAAATGCATATCAATGTTGCCCACAAGGCCTAGAATGTTTATTAGGGATTTTATACCAAGTCCGATTGGGACGTAATCAACTCTGTAAGAGTTTATGAAGTACCTTTTCGGACTTGGTATCACTTATTTCTTTACGATCCGTAAATTGATTAAGCATCACAACCTTATCTGGGAATCGGGCAGTCAGTTCCAATTCACCGCCCAATGCTTTGATATAGCGCTCTAACGTCTGCACCATAATATCTTCTTGGTTTTCTAGCTTTGAAATGGCAGACTGTCGAATCTCAAGAATATCAGCCAGTTCTTTTTGAGTTAAATCCTGATCCTTACGGA
>CAYGTA010000181.1:0-9009 GCA_964352605.1 uncultured bacterium
TGGCGGGGTTTATTCAATTATCAGTTTAAACAGTAAGTTTAGTATGGCTTCTCTGCGTTCAGCGTTTGGGGGTGCAAATTGATGCATTTCTGTAAACCACATGCCGTCTATGGTTAAGCGAAATAAATTGGCTTTTACGGGGTCTATACCAGAGGCTTCTACTTTGGCTTGCCATTCGCTGTACTTGTCTTGCATGAAGCTGTGTACCCACGGGAACTCATCTACTGAAGCAAAAAGACTGACTATAAATTTCGCTATGCTGGGGTCTAAAGCTTGCTCTATAGAGCCTTTAGCGTAAGCTTTTAACCAGCTTCCTGCTTGCTTTTCTTGCGCTTGACTGTAAAACTCGAGTTTTTTGTCAAATAGGGCGATGTAGTTTTCGAAGAGTTCTTTTATGAGTTTTTCTTTGCTGGGGAAGTGGTAGAGCAGTCCGCCTTTGCTTAGCTGTGCTTTTTCTGCGACGGCGTCTAGGGTGAGTGCGCGTGATCCTTTGCTTTCTAGTATGTGTTGGCAGGCGTTAAAGATGAGCTGTTTGGTTTCTTGGGCTGTTCTTTTTTTGGCCATGGCTGCATTCCTCTTTACAAAGGGGTCGTGTAAGCTTTAGACTTACTATACCAACTAGACGGTTTAGTATCAATGAGGTAACGGAGAAACATGGAAAACTATGACTTTATTATTATTGGCGGAGGCTCAGCAGGAAGCTGCTTAGCTAATCGCTTAAGCGCAGCACCTCGCAACAAAGTACTTCTTTTAGAAGCAGGTCGCATGGATAGCTGGTGGGATATCTTCATTCACATGCCAGCAGGTTTAGCCACGCCCATAGGCAACAAACACTATGACTGGATGTACGAATCAGAACCCGAACCCGCCATGAATGGCAGACGCATCTACCACGCTCGTGGCAAAGTTTTAGGGGGTAGTAGCAGCATTAACGGCATGATTTTTCAACGAGGTAACCCCTTAGATTATGAACGCTGGGCAAGTGACGAAGGTATGCACAACTGGGATTACGCGCATTGTTTACCTTACTTTAAACGCTTCGAAAATGCCCTTGCTGGCGATGATGTACCCAACGACGGTCTATACCGAGGTAAAAGTGGACCCCTAGTTTTAGAACGCGGACCCGGTAAAACCCCGTTATTCAAAGCTTTTTTTGAAGCTGTTCAAGAAGCAGGCTATCCGTTAACTGATGACGTAAATGGCTACAAGCAAGAAGGCTTTGCACTTTTTGATAGAAATATCCACAAAGGTAAACGCCTGAGTGCAGCACGCGCCTACCTTCATCCTGTCATGAACAAACGCAAAAATCTCACCGTTATAACCAAAGCCATGGCCACTAAAATCATCTTTGAAGGCAATAAAGCGATTGGGCTCGAGTACACCGAGAAGGGTGTTGCTAAAAAAGCCTATGCATCTGAAATTATTTCTTGTGGGGGTGCGTTTAACTCACCGCAACTTTTGCAGCTTTCTGGTGTGGGTAACGCAACTGATTTAGAGGCTTTAGGTATAGATGTTGTTGCGGATGTGCCGGGTGTTGGCCAAAATATGCAAGATCACTTAGAGGTTTATATTCAGTATGCTTGCAAAGAACCCGTTTCAATGCAGCCTGCCCTTAAAAAGATAAATCAGCCGTTTATAGGCTTGCAGTGGCTTTTTGGTAAAGGCGCAGCAGCGACGAATCACTTTGAAGCTGGTGGCTTTATACGTAGTAACGAAGAGGTTGACTACCCGAACCTTATGTTTCACTTTTTACCTTTAGCCATTCGTTATGACGGTACAGCACCCAAAGGCGGACATGGCTACCAAGTACATGTAGGGCCTATGTACGCAGATACAAGAGGCTGGGTGAAACTCAAAACCACCAATCCGCTAGATAAACCTGCCATTCAGTTTAACTACTTAACAACAAAAAATGATCAACGAGAATGGATTGAAGCTGTGCGTGCAGCAAGGAATATTCTGACACAAAGTGCTTTTGATAAATACAATGATGGCGAGCTTTCACCCGGACCAAGCGTAGAAACAGATGAAGAAATCTTAGATTGGGTTAGAAAAGATGCCGAAACGGCCTTGCACCCAAGCTGCACTTGCAAAATGGGTACAGACAGCATGAGCGTGCTTGACCCTGAAACCATGAGGGTACGTGGTGTAGAAGGCTTAAGAGTGGTAGATGCTGCTAGCATGCCTTATGTAACAAACGGCAATATTTATGCACCTGTCATGATGCTGGCAGAAAAAGCAGCTGATTTGATTTTAGGAAATACAGCTTTAACAGCAGAACAAGTTCCTTTTTACAGGCATGAAAAAAAGCCTAGCTAGGCATTACTTTCTTGGGTTTACTGGCTAAGGCAAAACAGATTGCTCCAATGAGCGCTAAGCTAGCTATCCATGTAAACCCAAGTTCGTAACTGCCAAAAGTGTCAAAGCTGTAGCCTGCAATAAGAGGACCAATGAGCGCGCCTGTTACAACAATAGGGTCTGACATGCCCATAATTTTACCAAAGTCTTTACGGCCATAGTAATCTGCTCGAATGGCTGACATAAGCGGACCTCGCGCCCCCCAAGCAATGCCATGACAAATAGACCCTATTAAAATAATGCTGCTAGATTGCCCTATGGCAAGTAAGTAAATACCTACGGCATGCAAAAGCATAGCGCCTGTACAAAGCCAGCGTTTACTCAGAATATCCCCAAAAAACCCACTGACAAGCTGACCCACAATTTGCATGACCGTTAGAACCGCAAAAAAACTAGCGGCAGTTTGCAAAGAAAAGCCAAGCCCGCTTGATAAGTGCGTTACGTAATGCACAATAATGGCCACCACGCTCATGAGTGCCAAGCTGTGCCCAAACGCAATAAACCAAAAACTACGCGTTCTTAAAGCTTCACTAGCGCTAAGCTCGAGTTCTGGGCTTGTGTTTGCTTTGGCTATTTTGGGGGGTTCGGGTTCTAGGCCGTAGGCTTCGGGTGAGCTTTTGAGTAAGGGTCTTAAGAGTAAACCTGAGAACATGATTAGGCCTGATGCAATGGCAACAACGCGCCAGCCGTATATGCCTATAAAGTAAGCAATGGCTGGTGATAGTAGCCCCCCTATGCTTACACCTACACCCATAAAAGCTAAGGCTAGAGTGCGTCGTTTGGTGAACCAGTTGACGAGCATTTTGGTGTTGGGTAGCCAGCCTGATAAGCTGGCAGCAAAACCTAAAATGAGTTGTACAAGAATAAAAAAGAATAGGTTTTGTACAGTGCTAAAGAGTAAGTAACCTATCCCTAACAAGCATAGCCCTATCGTAATGATAAGTTTTGAGCCGAAACGGTCTATGGCAAAGCCAATGCCGGGGCCCGTGAAAGCGCCTAGGAGCTGTCTTGCTGATACAGCGATAGAAATACCTGTTGCACTCCAACCAAATTCTTCTATAAGTACGGGTACGTAAACACCAAAGCTTTGAAAGAAGAGGCCAGCTATAAGTATTTGCAATATCATTATGGCAATTAAGACCCACCAACCAAAAAAGAGCTTTGTTTGCCAGTGCCTTAGTTTTGATATGAGCATAAGAATGCCTCCATAAGCCAATCGGTAGCTATCGTACGTCTTTTTAGCTTCAGGGTGAGCATTCTAAACAGTGTTAAATAATTATCATTCTTTAAGTTGCGCGTAAACGAAGTGCTTTCAGTTGCTAGGGCAAGCATGGTAGCATGTGAAATGCAGGCACAGGTAGCCTTAAGTCTAGGTGTAGGGACTCAAGAACACAAAGCCCTCTATACCTTTAAAGTTACCGCTAAACGCCTTAATGCAGACTTAAGTTTAGTGTTTTTCGATGCAAAAACACTACTGACAACAAACGATTCTTCCTTGGCGTAACAAGGACTGCTTTAAAGCTTAGTAATAAAGCTTATTACCGCTTTATATCAAGATTTGCTACGCGAACGCTCGAGTTACGCAGGACTTTTTTCTGCTTTGGTTATAGCTGAGTGCCTGACAGTGGCGCAAAGTAAACCTTTGGGTTTGCCTGTTTGTCCATGATAAATAAAAATAGCTACTTTAAACAGTAGTGAGTTAGGTGCTGGCGAATGCAGCAACTGTTTTTACATGAGGCATTTTATTCTGAGACTCTAGGAAGTCTTAGCAACTCTTCATGCTTGAAACAACCCCATGCAAGCTGCCATAACAACTCTATTTTAAACGCAATACCAAAGGTGATACATGCATTAACAAATCCAGATAAGCAAAGGTGATACATGAATTTTACTATTTTACTTTTAGATTTGCTGCTCGGTATAATTATCGGGGGAGCAATCGGCTTCTTTGTCAGGCAACGCAAAGACTTAGAGCTATTAGCCAGAGCAGAAAAAGAAGCTGCTGAGCTACGCTCACGAGCAGAGCAAGATGCCAAGCGAAGCCTCGACCAAGCCGAAAAAGAAAAAGAACGCCTCATTCGTCTAGAAAAAGAAAGACTCGAGCAAGAAACCAAGCTTGCTAAAAACAATTTTGAGCAAGAACTTTCTTTAAGAAAACAATCCGTAGAACAAGAATTCTCACGCTTAAGAGAAGACATAAGCCGAGATCAAACGTTTGCTCAAGAAGCTCGAGCTGAAATTAAGCGTGAACGTGAAAAGATGGATCAGCTTGAAGATCGCCTTAATCGCCGTGGTGAACAACAAGACGCTAGGGCAAATCGTTTAGATGAGCTAGAAGAAAAACTTAATGGGCGCTCTGAAACTGTAAAAACGCAAGAAGAAACCCTTGCTACTAAAGAAGCGCAGATAGATGAGCAGCTTTACGCCGTAGCTCAACTCACACGTGAACAAGCAAGTGAGCAAATTATGCAGCGCTTAGATTCAGAACTCGAGCGTGAGAAGGCGGTGCGTATTCGTTCTGGCCTTGAAAAGGCAGATACTGAGGCGAAGCGTAAGTCGTTTAATATTATTGCGCAAGCTATTCAACGTAGTGCTTCTGAAGTGTCTGCGGCTATTAGTGTGTCTGTAGTGCCTATTCCTAGTGATGCTATGAAGGGGCGTATTATTGGTCGTGAGGGTCGTAATATTCGTACTTTTGAGGCGCTTACGGGTGTTGATTTAATTATTGATGATACGCCTGAAGCGGTGCTTTTAAGTAGTTTTAATCCGATTCGCCGTGAGGTTGCTCAGCTTGCTTTAACTGAACTTGTGAGCGATGGTCGTATTCACCCTTCTCGTATTGAAGAGGCTGTTAATAAAGCTCAAACGGATATGCAGACTTATATTCGTGAAAAGGGTGAAGAGGCTGCTTTAGAGGCGGATGTTGTGGGTTTAAAACCTGGCATGCTTCAGCTCTTGGGTCGTATGCAGTTTAGAACGAGTTATGGTCAAAATATTCTGAAACACTCTGTACAGGTTGCGCATATGACGGGCATTATTGCGGCGGAGTTAGGTATGGATGAGGTTATGGCTCGTCGGGCTGGCTTACTGCATGATATTGGTAAGTCTATTGACCGTGAAATTGAGGGTACCCATACAGAAATTGGTGCTAATTTAGCGAAGCGTTTTGGTGAGCCTGTTGAAGTCATTGACGCAATTGCACATCATCATGAGACAGAGCTTTCTGAAACCTTGTTTCCTATTATTGTGCAAGCTGCTGATGCTATTTCGGCTGCGCGTCCGGGTGCACGCCGTGAGACTTTAGAGAGTTACTTGAAACGTCTTGAGGCTCTTGAGACAATTGCAACGAGCTTTCCTGGGGTTGAGAAGTCTTATGCTATTCAGGCAGGTCGTGAGATTCGTATTATTGTGCAGCCTGAAAAAGTAGATGATTCTTCAGCTGTTCTTTTAGCTCGTGATGTTGCTAATCGTATTGAGCGAGATATGGAATTTCCGGGTCAAGTGCAAGTTACGGTTATTCGTGAATCAAGGACTGTTGAGTACGCTAGATAATCTTTATATCGTATTTGAAAAGGCTGAGTTTGTGACTCAGCCTTTTCTTTTTTAGCTAGCTAATTTAGTAGAAATGATGTGTTAAGTGAACATTTCGGCAGGTGCTTTTTAAAGAATTTAAACGTAGCTTGGTGATTGTTTGGTATTCACCTTGATGTTTGTTATACTCCGCTGGTTTGTTAGGCTTTAGATAATTTGGGGCAATTATCATACGTGATAGTAAGTGTTTTATTCATTCGCAGCTGGTTAGCACTAAGAATTGTTTTCTCTTAAGGGAAGTAAGCTATGAACATTGGCGATCAACTCAAACTATTTAGTGGTAATGCTACCTACGATCTAGCGAAGTCAGTAGCGAAGCATTTGGGTACAGAGCTTGCTGATGGGCGGGTCTCTGCCTTTCCTGATGGTGAAACACGTATTGATATTGCTGAGTCTGTGCGGGGCTGTGATTGTTTTATTATTCAGTCAACCTGTGCACCAGTCAATCACAGCATTATGGAGTTGCTTGTCTTTGTAGATGCTTTACGTCGCGCTTCGGCTTGGCGTATTAATGTGGTTATTCCTTACTTTGGGTATGCCAGACAAGATAAAAAAGTATCTCCTAGAGAACCCATTACTGCAAAACTTGTTGCTAACATGCTTGAGCAAGCAGGTATTGATAGGGTTATTACGATTGATTTGCATGCAGGACAGATTCAAGGTTTTTTTGATCTACCTGTTGATCATTTAACGGCGCTTGATATTATTGGTAATTACCTCAAAAAAACTGATCTTAGTGATAGCGTTGTGGTTTCCCCTGACATAGGGCGTGCTACTGAGGGTCGTCGCTTAGCCAACTTTTTAGGACTTGACTTGGCAATTTTGTATAAACGTCGTAAAAGCCCAACTGAAACGGCTATTTCTCATGTTATTGGTGATGTGGTAGGTAAACGCCCCATTATTATTGATGACATGATTTCAACAGCAGGTACTATAACGCGTGGTGTTGAGGCATTGGTAGAGCTTGGAGCTAAACCAGAAGTTCGTTTGGGTGCTACGCATCCTGTATTTATTCCACCTGCTTTAGAGCGACTTGCTCACCCTGCCATTAGTGAGGTTATTGTTACAGATACCATTCCTTATACCGGTCACTTAGGTAAAGTAAATGTACTTTCTGTGGCGCCTCTTTTAGCTTCTGCTATTAGCAATGTGCATGATAATGTTTCAGTTAGTCAACTCTTCGAAAACCTTACTAGGGGTTAAGTACTAAACCCTGTTTTTGCGCTTTTATAAGCAAATCAATAGCTCTAGAGTAATCTTGAATACCTGAGCTAACACCTTGTGTTTTTAGGTATCTGTCGTAGCTTTGCTGCTGTATACGTTGAACAAATTGGGGTAGTTGGTAGTTACGGTAAGGAGCGTTCATGGCTTCTAAATCTTTTTTAGCTTGTTCAGGTAATTGATCTCTAAAGCTGGCTTGTTTGGCTTGCGGAAGTTGCCAAATAGCACTTTGCCAAAAACGTAGAGCGACTGCGTAGTTAGCAAATTCATTTTGAGCATTTAAGCCTGCTATGGCAGAAATAAGGTCAGCATCTGCCTCACCCGCGTAGCCAGCCACATGAGCAAGCTCATGAGCACCAATAGCCACATAAGAAAGACTAGGTAAAGCACCATCAATATGAGGTTCTAAGGTCCAAGGACTCATAATGCCTGAAGCTCGACCTAACAAAATAAGACTGCCATTTGGAAGGCGCTTAACGTTATTGGGAATAGTAGGTCGTATACCAGTAAGGGTTTCTACCGTTTCTTCTAAAGAAATTCTTATAGCTTCTGTGGCCTCTTGCTCATTACGTTCCGCAGTTACGGTTTCTTGAATAATTATTGTCAAAGTCTTTAGAAGCTGTTCTAAATCGGTCTCCGTTGCTGCGTTAGTTTGCAAATTCATTTGTGTTTCAATACTGTCACGCTGATAATTTGCACCCCAAGTCACCACAAACCAAGCTGCAATAATAATAAAAGAAGCCAAAGTTCGGCTGAAAACAAGAAAAAGCCCTTTCCAAAAAATATTACGCCGAAAGCTAAGAAACACCATAAGCAAATAGGCTACAGGCAACACAGAAAGCAAAAGGGCAGCCCAAGAGAAGCTAGCTGCATTACTAAGCGGAACCCACCAAGAGCTTAGCCAAGCATAAAAACCTTGACTGTAGACACGCTCAACCCAGCTACTCGATGGCGTAAAGAAAAACCACCAAAGCAAACATAAAACAAGAACAATTAGAAAAACAAAACCTAAACGCTCGAGGGTGTTCGGAGTTTTTTCGGGGTAATCGTTTTGTCTTTTTTTTTGTTTACGCATTGTGATGACATTCTTTCTTAACTGTGTTGGTGGTTTTTCTTAGGCTTTAGACTTAAGAATAAATCTCGTTTAAGAGAAATACGGTATTTTTCTACTTTTAAGGCCTATTTATGTGCTACATGTGAGAAAACTAATAGCTTTATGGCAAATGTCTTCGGTATACCTAAAATTCAAGAGATTTCGGGACGAAAAGGAGGAAGTACCGTGAAGTTCGTCCGTATGGCATTAATGACTATTGGTAGTTTGCAAATTGTTCGCTTTACTGTTAATTTTTTGAGAGAAATGCCTTCAAGCCCGCAATACATGCAGGCTAGAGAGTATGTTGAGACTACAGCTGTGAAAGTTCAATCGGGTGTAAATACAGGTGCTGAGACTGTGCAGAAGGGTATTGGCGCTAGTGTTGACGGAGCCCAGTCGGGATTTGGTGCTTTAATTAATCAGCTTGATAATAATGGTTTGTTTGTCCTTTTTGCATCTCTCATTGCTATTTTTTTACTGCGCCGTTTAATCTTTAAGCAAGGCGCAAGTAGTGGTGGTGGCGACTAAGGTCGCTGAATTAAACTCTGAAAAATAAAATCAAGCAAGCTCGAGTGCTTATAAACACTCGAGCTTGCTTTGTTAATAGCGTTTCCACGAATGCTTGTACCATCAAATCATTCGTGCGACCACTGAACCTGAACTATAAAAGTTGTCAGCTTAAACACAGCATTGACTTAGCCCATCCGTTTTTACTCACCTAGTTCGGCATTTAATACCAAGTCCGA
>CAYGTA010000182.1:0-9003 GCA_964352605.1 uncultured bacterium
ATTGCTGACTTACGATCTAAAACAGATAAACCTTTGGTCATGATGACCTACTACAATCCGATTTACTGTCATAAAGACGGTGAACGAGGCTTTTTGCAGGCCTTAAAAGATGCAGGCGCAGATGGCATTATTTTGCCTGATTTGCCACCCGATCAAGCAGATACCCTTATTCCTATTGCCAGAGACATAGATATTGATACTATTTTCTTGGTGGCACCCACCTCAACAGATGAGCGTTTAAGCATTGTTACAGAAGCTTGCAGAGGCTTTATCTACGCTGTTTCAGTTACAGGCGTGACCGGTGCCCGTAACGCCCTACCCGCAAATGTTCCTAGTTTAGTGAATCGAACCAAAGCCCTGTCAGACTTGCCTGTAGCCGTTGGCTTTGGCGTGTCTGGTCACGACACTGCCAAACCCGTAGCAGAGGTCGCAGATGGCGTTGTGGTGGGCTCAGCACTCATTAGGAGCATAGATGAAGGTGGTGACACCAGAGCTTTAGCTAAAGAGATTGCTGAAGCATGCAAAAGAGCCTAAAGAGTGGAAAGTGGAAAAGCAATGAGTGAAACCCATTTTCCATCTTCTAATTTATTTTATTGCTCTTAAAACTTTAAACTGCTCATTAACCGCAACACTCTCCCAGTACGAAAATTCTTTGAGTAGGTCTTCGTAGGCCAAGGCTTTATTTGCCACTAGTAAAAACTCGCCACCTGTTACTAAGTGCTTATGCGCTGCTGCTATAAACGCATGAGGAAGCTCGAGTTTGACGTGTTTGCCTATATGGAAGGGTGGGTTACTAATGATAGCGTCAAATTTGCTGTCTTCTTTGAGTTCCGAATTTATGTCTGAATGGAGCGTGCGTATATCAAGACCGTAGGTCTGAGCATTTTGGTGGGTACTTTGAACAGCTAGAAAGTCGTCATCTATTGCCATAACACTCGAGCCTGCAAGGGAGGCTTTGAGGCTTATGAGCCCGTAGCCGCAGCCTAAATCTAGAACTTGTTTGCCTTCGAAGGCATTTAGATCTAAGGTTTCTAGTAAAAAGGCGGTACCGGGGTCTAGCTTTCCGCTTGCATACACGCCTGCTTCTGCGCTTAGGTTTAAACCTAGAACATCAAAGCAGTTGGCTTGGTAGTGACTTTCTAGCTCTCTTTTGTCTCGAGCTTTGCTTAAACGCCAGCCTTTATCTTTGGCTATCACATCTACTTTTTTAAAATACTTTTTTAAGTCTTTTTCGTAGCGTTTTGCACCTTGATCTTTGTGCATAAGTACGTAAGCTGTACCAGAAGATTTAAGGCTCGAGTGTAAGCCTTGCAAGTCGGCTTGTACGCGTTGGTTTCCTTTTTCGCTTTTTAAAGTCAAAATGCTGGTGTCAAATGTTTCCTGAGGCATAAGCCATGTGGGTGCTGCGCTTACAGTGGCAGCTATACTGTGTTTTTGTAGGTTAGCTTGAGCGCATGTTAAAGCAGCTAAAGAACTATCTATGACAATGCTGTGCTGAGGTTTGGTTTGGCAGCTAAATGCAGCTAGTGTGCCGCTTGCATCTAGACAATGTCCTGTGACATCTATTTTTTTAATTAGTAAATCTAAAGCAGGATGCAGGTCAGGATAATACTGCGTGCCTTGCTTCAAGTAAAACTCAGGGGTTTTCTTGGCAGACTCGAGTTTGTGGTAGTTGCTTAAAAGTTTGCTTAGCACAGCTTTAGTGTATAGCGTTGGCATGACGAGCGTCGTTTAGTGTAGTTATTGTTTTTGTATTTCATGCATGCTTAACACTATGCATATATGAAGATTAGCTTCATAGTCCTCAACTTAATCTTAGTCTTATGCACTAAGATTACTATATACACTTGGTATAACAGTTGACTTTTTTGTAAGAGTCAATCTGATATATTAAGGTACTTAAGAAAGGACAGAATGTCGTGTTCAAATTATTCTCAATCGAAGAGGCAAATAACCTAATTCCTCAAGTAGATAGCTTACTTGGTGACATGCAAACTGCGGTCAGTGACATTCTTCGTCTACGCCAAGAAATTGCTAACGAAAAAGAACTAAGCATAGCGTCTCGTAACAAAGCCCAAGAAATTGCCTTTCTGGTAAGAGAAGTTCAACAAAACAAACTCGAGCTAGATAAACTTGGTGTATTCATTAAAGATGTTGATTCTGGCCTTGTTGATTTTCCTAGTCAAGTGGGTGCTGAGGTTGTTTATTTAACTTGGGAAAAAGGCCAAGATGCTATTACGCATTACCACCGACTAAACGAAGGTAAACAGCTTTCTTTAAGCCCTGTAGAGATACCGCAAAGTCATCACTTTAGCGTTTAGCTAAACCTCAAATTCAATAAAAAAGGCATCCAACTTAGGATGCCTTTTTTCTATATTGGTTTTTGAATTAAAAATCTTGAGTATTACTTAGTTTTGTAGCTGTTACCGTTTCAGGAATCATGGTTTTACTTGGTGCGGGTTCATTATCTGCGCCATAACCGTAACCATAGCCATAACCACTGTTTTGACCTGCATCACGACTTACGTGCGTTGCCACCACACCTGACATGCGAACACCAATTCGCCTGAACAATTCAACCATTGCTTTGACCTGACGGCGATCTGTTTTCTGTTGATTTACAACCACCAACGTACCTGTACATAAAGGCGCAATGGTTAGAGTATCGGCAACAGCAAGCACAGGTGCAGAGTCAATAATAATCACATCGTACTCTTTACGCCAGCTGTCTAAACTATCTCTAAAACCAGAGCTCAACAATTCAGCAGCTTGTCCTGTTGCTTCAAAGGTAGGGATAACTTGCAGATTGTAACGCCCACCAATGGGAATAGTAGCTGGTTTATTAGGCCCATAAGGATTGCGTAACCACATCTCTAAAGAGGTAATACGTTTAGTAGGGCTTATACGGTACTCACTTGCCACAACAGGTTTACGCAAATCAGCATCAACCAACAGCGTACGGTAGTTATTTCGTACAAAACTTTCAGCTAAGCTTAAAGAAACACTTGACTTACCTTCACCGGCTCCAGAGCTCGTCACCAGAATAACTTTAGGATGCGCGTCAGCCATAGAAAAAAGCAAGTTAGTTCTTAAATAACTAATTGCCTCATTAGGCAAACGACGAGAGTCACTAGGTAATTTAGGAAAACTAGCCAAAACAGGTAAAGCACTCACTGAAGCCAAATCTTCAACGTCTCTTAAACGCGTATCTAAACTCGCTCTTAAAAGCAAAATACCGTAACTAAAAATTAACCCTAAAAGAATTGCAAGTGCAGTATTAAAGACAGGTCTAGGCGCAATCTGCTCTAAAGGAGGCACCGCAGGACGAATCACCTGCAAATAAGAATTACCTGTATTCAGTAAAGCCTGCAAATTATAAAGCCTATCTTGACGTTCTCTTAAATCTGCAATAAGCCCATCTACTTGCTCTTGAATAGCACCCGTTGCCTGCAAGGCACTAATTTGATTACGCAAATTTCTAACTTGCTGCTCGGTAGACTCAACAGACTCTGTCAAAGTAGCTCGAGCTCTGTCTTTATCCCAAGCAACCAGCGCTGTTGCTAGCTGATTTGATACATCAGCAGATTCTTGTCTAGACATCGAAGTGTAAGAAATTCTAATGAGGCTAGAAAGTTCATCCCATGAACCTGTACTCTCAATAGTTACATTTAATTTTTCGCGAAACTCATTAATAGCTCTTTGAGACGTATCTGCAAAACCTACAGCTTCCATGGTTGCCAAAATCACAGGTTCACCCTCAGCTACTGTTTTATAAACTTTTACATCTAAAGGGGCAGCCAAAAAACCATTGGTATTATTTGCATCGGTCGCACGAGACGCTACCAAAATAGCTTGAGCTTGAAAAGAAGGCGGAAGTCTGGTGCTGATTAAGTAAGCAGCTGCGCCTGCAATAAGGGCTACCAGCAAAGCTAACAGCAGGCCGCGCCTTATAAAGCGAAAAACATCATTAAAGCTGGTGGTCAATTCCGGTTGCATAAAACCCCAATCAAACTATAGGTATTCATTATAAACAGTCAAGCAACCTTAAAGATGCTTAACTTCGCTATTCACTAATCTATTGTTGCAGATTCATGATACTTAACTCGCCTAAATATCACACTTCCGCCATACTCTATCAAAATTCTCCCACAACTAGCTTGTAAAGAAGATGAGGAACATTAGAGTACAGCCTACTACCTGAAGAAAGCAATACACTCTAGGCTATAATCATGAAACACGCAGTCATTATTGGTGCAACCGGCGGCATAGGAAGCGCCCTAAGCAAAAGCCTACACAAGAACTATAAACTAACACTCGTTGGCAGAGACCTAAACAAACTCAAAAGCCTAAAAAGTGCTTACGGAGCAACCATTATTCCTACAGATGTGAGTTACGAACTCGAGCTTCAAGCTTTATTTGAGTCTTTAGAAGAGATTGATTTGCTGATTTACAGCGCGGGTGACATTCAGCCTGAGCTTTTAAAAATGGCCTCGAGTGACGCTTTTAGACGCGTTATGGATGCCAATTTAACAGGGCTTTTCTTTAGCTTAAAGTACGCTGAAGCTAAGCTAGTAAAGGACTCAAGGGTTGTTGTTCTAGGTGCCAGACCTGAGCTAATTAACTACCGCGGCTTTGGGGTTTATGCGGCTGCTAAAGCAGGCGTTAAAGCCTTAGTTGATATTGCTGCGATTGAAATGAAGCGCAAAACGTCTTTTACCCTAGTATTACCAAAAGCAACAAATACAGACTTTTGGCAAAATGTTGGCACAGCCCCTAAAGATGCTTTAAGTGCCGATGAAGTTACTCAAAAAATAGTGGAGAGTCTAGACTCTGAGGCAAGCCCTGAATTAAGAATTGGTTAAGTCAAACTTTAGGCAATTTTTCTGCTTAGCTTTACCAACCCCATGTTCCTGAACCGCCTTTAAACGGCCCTACTATGCTCTTTGTTATCCAACCGCCATAAAAGTCACCCTCTTGAGCTTGCACTTTCTCATCATTTACAAAGCAAGCCTGCATTTTACTCGGGTAAAACGCTAAGTAATCTTTTATAGCTTCAAAGCCTTTAGTTGGTTTGGGGTAAGACCACGCAGCATTGGCTATAAACAAATCACCCATAGTAATATTCCAGTAAGCAGCTGCACCTTTAAATTCACAAAAACTTTGCTTCGAATTAGCCGTTAAAAACGCCATTTTAATATCAGCTTGGGGTACATAAAAAACTGGCGGATGACTTGTCTCTAAAACTCTAAAAGCACTGCTTGTTTGTACAATTACGAGATCATTAAGCATGATTTTAATGCTTTTATGACAAGCCTCTACACGCGGCGGACGAGGGTAATCCCAGACAGATTCTTGACCTACTTTTGGCTTAACTCTATTTCCCATAAGCTCAGGCTAAACAAAATCACCAAACAGCACCGTTACGCTAACGTACATGTCTTCAATTAGCTACCATGTCTTGCAGTTTAGAAACCGTATTCCAATTTCTCGCAGTCGCAGGCACAGCTAAAAGCTTTTCAACCTTCGCAGCCAATTTCGAACGACCAATACCCTCAGGCGCATGCAAATAAAACACCTTATCTTTCAAAATAAATCGTTCAGTCTTAGTAGCAAGAGCCTCTAAGGCAAGCAAATCAGCCTGAACAGCTCGAGTTTCCAGAAAGTAAAGATGCAAGCTTTTGGGTTCTGACTCGGCTTCGGGAAAAGGATTATTGCTTACAGCAGCTAGAAAACCCTCTTTTGACAAGCATAAAACCTTTACGCAAAACCCAACTTTAGCGTAAATAGCTTGCGTAATCCTTAAATCCAAATCAGCATCATCTTTAGTTTCAAAAACAACATTGCCACTTTGAATATACGTCTGAATAGAACTTAGACCTAAAGGCTCGAGTGTGTCCTTTAGGTCTTTCATGGTGAGCTTATTACGCCCACCTACATTTATGCCTCTTAAAAGCGCAACGATAGTTTTCATTCCTTTTAGAGCTTACCGGATTTAGGTACCAAAATTAGCTTAAGCTATTTGGCACAAACCGTTTTGCCTTAAGCGCTAACCCATTTGGGTACTAGACATACTGTCTAAAGAAAGCCTGACATCACCCGTCGAATTGTTTTGCGCATCTCCGCAGCCGCCTTCACCACTTGGGCGAATATGAGGTTCGTTGATATCTTCATAGCCTTTGTAAGCGTACGGGTCTTCACCAGCAACCATGACAACATCACGAAAATCTGCTGTAGCCATTGTCTGACCTTGTTTTGGCAAATTCCAAGCCAGTAAACTCTCCGCACTCATGTAATGATTAACCAAGGCGCGCCGGTAACCTGAACTCGCCGTATTTGGTAAAGACCTATGCAGCGTGTAGCCATTAAAAAACACAATGCTGCCCGCTTTAACCTGTACCGGCACAGCATCTTCATCTTTATAAGGAAACGCATAAGATTCAGCAGTACAGTCAAAACGAAAGTCTTGTTGAACTTGCATTGGCCAGAGTGTGCCTAACTTGTGCGATTTAGGAATCATCCAGAGACAACCATTTTCAAGCGTTGCATCATCAAGAGCAATCCAAGCACCAATCAGCGACCTATCTCGTGTAGGTATAAAATCTTCATCCTGATGCCAAGCCTGACCGGGTTTACCAGCTGCCTTGACAAAAAGCATAGACTGCATACATTTAACATTAGGTCCAATAACCGCCTTAAGCACATCCGTAATTTTAGGATGAGACAATGTTTTATTCATCAACTCTGAAATTTTATGCGGAAAATGAATACACAAATAACGACGCATAACATCATCATCATTTTCATGTGCTGCAGCCGGATCAACACCTCGCACCGCACCTCGCTCACCACGACATATAGCTAGGGTCTCTGAGCGTAAAGCCTCGAGCTCAGTTTTAGAAAGCGCTTGATCTAAAACCAAATAACCATTTTCTTTATAGAATTCAGCCACGTCACTAGGCGCAAACGTACTTGACATAAAATACAACCTCCTAAAAAGTTTTACTTTTTTATTATTATGAAGCTTTTTTACACTTTTAACCACTCGAGTTAAACTTCTTTGTCACCTGTCAAGGCTACATAGCCTCCTAATGCAATCAAACCTGCCCCTGTAAAATAGCGTTGTCTGGCACGCAATTTAGGGCTTGCTTTTAAACGCTTACCAATGGGCCCAGCTAAGGCAGCAACAACAAAATCTGCAGTTGTATTAAGCGCAACTGAAGTAAGACCTAGAATTATAAATTGCAAAAAAACAATACCGTCAGGATTAATAAATTGCGGAATAAACGCCAGAAAGAAAAGAGCTGTTTTGGGGTTTAATGCTTCAACAACAATACCTTGTCTAAAGGCTTTAGCTGCGCCTTTTGTCGTAACTTTGCTTGTTTCTAAAACAGCGTCTGTAGCAAAGATTGTTTTTAGACCTAAGTAAATTAAGTAAGCGGCACCTAAGTACTTAAGTAAATTAAAAGCAAAAGCAGAGGCTGCCAAAATAACCGAAATACCAAGTGCAGCTGCGAGCACATGCACCATTCCCCCCAAAGCGGTACCCAAAGCGGAACTAATCCCCTCCATGCGCCCACCCTTAAGGCTGCGTGTCAGCACGTAAAATATGCCTGGTCCGGGCGTTATAGCCAAAAGGGTTGCAGCAACAAGAAAAACACTAAAACTTGCTAAGTCAGGCATTAGAATGCTCCTTTAAACCAGTTTATCTTATAAAGCAATTAATACAGCATTTGTTTATGAATGCGTTTTCAAGAATCTAGCAATAGCAAAGCGTCTAAGCCAAATTTACTCAGTAGAAGCGAATAAATACAAACGCTTTGCAAGCAGACGGTTTTATGAGGCTAAGGTATATCTTTTACATTTTTACGAATGCTTTGATAGGGCATCCGTTCATGCGACCATTCAGCCTAAAGCATTTGAATCCGAGAAGAGTACAAACAAAACAACTCAACCTCTGGTGCAATATTTTATGGAGCTGCAGCTTACCTAAAAGATAGTCTAAGCAAACACCTAGTCAACTTATTACATTCTGCTGTGATTCAATTATTGAAGAAAGTAGCACCGTCATTTAATCAGCAGACAAATGCGTATTAATTCTGACAATAAGCTCTCTCGGGTTAAACGGCTTCGGGATAATATCCTTAGCACCCATCGCCATGCTTTTCTCAACAGTCTCACCCTCTTGAAAGGCAGACAAAATCAAACAAGGAATCTCACCTTGAACATCAATATACTCGAGTAACTTGAAGCCAGCGTTGTTAGGCAAATTAACATCTAAGATCGCAAGGTCATAATCTGCAAGATTATTGCTTAGTTTGTCCATAGCTTCTTGTTCTGAAGTAACCAAAGTAATATCAAAACCTTCATTACCTAAAATAAGTTTAAGTAATTCACGAATCGTTTTATTACTCTCAGCAATAAAAATATGCTTCGTTGTTCTATTTTCTTTAGTTGTAAGCTTAGTGATACTCGAGCTAGCTAGTGTTTGCTGAACCAAATGGGTGAGTTCTTCAGTCTGCTGGGGCCAAGCAAGTATATGGGTAGCATCTTTAAAGCTTTGCTTGGGGTACTGGCTAAGTAAAATAGCAGGTACATCTTTTAAGTGTCTGATGTGCCGCATGCCATTAATAATGTGCTTACCCGAAAGTTTAGGTAATTCTTCTTCTGCAATAACAAGCGTTGCAGGGTTTTGTTTCAAATAAGCAGCAGCTTGTTTACCGTCTTGCATATGAATAACGGTTGCTTTATCAAGAAAGGCTTCTTGAATAACGTTAGCAATATCAGGGCTTGCATCTGCCACGACAATAAGTTGCTGAGCCAAAAGTAGCTGCATTTCATTTGTTTGAACAGTTGCGTTAGTCAACATAATCTAACCTTCACCCTAAGAAAAAATATCAACACAGCTTAAGTTTAGCGAATAGGCACTTACAAGCTTCTTACTTTACACAAAGCAAAGGCATTATTTATAGCATTTCCACGAATGGTTGCCATTCGTGCGACCCG
>CAYGTA010000183.1:0-8994 GCA_964352605.1 uncultured bacterium
AATCATTAACTCAGGCTACTATAGCCTTTTACATTTAAAACGCTTAGCTAGTTTAAAATGCCAAACTAGCTGAGAAAAAACGGATGGGCGAAAACGATGAGAGTTTGCTCCTAAAATTAAGGAAAATTTAACCCACATGGCTAAGTCGTGATATTAACTTAAAGAGCATCAGAGTATCTTAGCTATTGGCAAAATCTTTGAGAGCTTGCCCTTCTAAGCGGTAACCAAGCCACTCTGTTTTTGCTTTGGCGCCCACTGATTCATAAAAGTCAATAGCGGGCGTGTTCCAATCTAAAACACTCCATTCAAACCTGCCATGGTTATTGTCTACAGCGATCTTTGCTAACTGCTTAAGCAAGGCTTTACCTGCACCTATGCCTCTATATTCAGGTGAAACATATAAGTCTTCTAAGTAGATGCCTGTTTTACCAAGCCATGTGGAAAAACTAAGAAAATAAACAGCAAATCCTATTGGTTTATCATTTAGCAGGCACATAAGGCCATAATTAGTAGCGCTTTCACTAAACAAATGTTTTTCTATATCTGCAACGGTAGCAACAACTTCATGTTCTGCTTTTTCATAAATGGCAAGTTCTTTTATGAAGTCAAGAATAGTCGCGGCATCTTCTTTCTTTGCTTCTCGAATAACAACTGTCATAGTGACCACTCCAAACACTTGCAAGATCAGCACGCAAAGACCCCTATGCCGAATAATTGCTTAAGCACTATCTAAAAATAAGTATTGGCTTTCTAGCTAACTTTATTTTCCTGCTTCTGATGGGTAAAGCGGTAAGTGCCCAAGCGCTATAACATCATTTCTTTCGTCACCTTCAGTAAAAACAACCAACGTTGCCGCAACTGTGCCACCAACATCACTCTCTAACAATTCAGACAAGCTATTCAGAGTGCCGCCTGTACTCACAACATCATCTATAATAGCAATACGTTTACCTTTTAAGCGCGGAATGTCAGAACCATCAATGACCAAGAGTTGAGGTTTACCTGTAGTAATAGACAAAACCTCTTTCGTAATAGCATTAACCATATAAGGCTTCTCTGTTTTTCTAGCCACAATATAAGGAATACCCGTACGCACACTAATGGCATGCGCCAAAGGAACCGCTTTTACTTCGGGGGTAACCAAGGTATCTATACCTTCAGGCATAAGTTTAACAAGTTCATCGGCAGCAGCTTCCGTCAGGCTAGTATCACCAAGCATATTAAGCAAAGCCACAGACACTGCACCCACATTAATAATAGGAAGTTCACGAACCTCTTTACCCACTTGTATTCTATGTGTCGACATAACTCTCACGCCCTCAACTCAAAATAAATAGTTTAAGCAAAGCTTACCCTAGTCTAAACTAAGCAAATGTTCAGCTAACTGCAGACCCTGCAAAGCAGCATCCTCATAAGTGACAGCTCCAAAGGCACAAACCCCAGCTGCAAACAAGTTATCAAACCCAGCAACCTTAAAGGAACAATCATCCACGGCTTTAAGAACCTTACAAGCTACAAGATAAGGCAAATTATCATCCTCGAACTTAGCTTCAAGCTCGAGTGTTTCAAACTCGAGTCCTAAGTTAACGAGCTTGTTATAAAAATCATCGTAACTCATTTCGCTGAGCCTGCCTGCGGTTTCTTTCAGGCTTCCTATGCTTAGGCGCGCCTCTAAGAAGCTACCTACTGTCATGACGGTTTGTTTGGCGTAGCGCGCTACACCTTCCCATGTTTCTATACCCGTCACTTGATTATCTTGACTAATAACTGCGGATACATTTGATTGCAAAAAATGAATGCCGTTCGTATGTTCAATTGCGTATTTGGCTGCGCGATGCATTTCCCAGTTAGGTACAAACCCCTGCTCATTAGCCAAGGTTTTTGCACTTGCTGCCATAAACGTATTAGGGTGAGGTTTTAAAGAAACACCTTGCCCTAGCAAGTTATAAACGGTATCAAGACTCGTTGTAACCAGCAAAACATCTTTACCAGCTTCAGCTAGTTTTAAGGCGCACTCAGTACCGGTAATACCAGCCCCAATAATAAGCACATCATAGACATGACCTGCACTCGGAAAGGTTTTAACAGCCACAACTACATCTCACAAACAAATACTCGAGCTTTTGATTAAAGCTTAGTCGTCTATGCCTTCAAGCATGATAAAGGGTTGCCTGTTACCTGGCGCTTTTATAATCATATGTTTGTCTTCTAAACGTTGGTAAATCATAGCGCCACGGCTTGCACCCAGTACATCATTAACTTCGCTTGATTCAATCATGACTCTAAGGTGCAGAGGCATGCCAGATCTTAAATAGCCAAATTCATAGCGTTCATCTTCATTAAGGCGATAACCAAAAAACACATCACTAGGATTTGTCTCGCTATAAATACAAGTTAGTGACTTTGCGTCACCTGCCCGGTAAGACGCTACTGCTTCAAACACGACCGCTTGCGCTTCTTCTTCGTTTAAAAACTCGATACTGCTTTTGCCTGTATCACCAAAAAAAGCAGCAGGGAAATTTTTACTTTGAACGTAAAAACCTTCGTCACCAAAGCGTAGGTTCACAACCCCATTATCATAGTTTTCGCCCTTAACTAAGCTCTTTACATAAGAGATAGCAAGGCCAAACCTACGTTCGTGCTGCTCCTGAAAGACTTCCCAATCAGGATCAACTAAGGCAACATCTGTATTTACTTCAAATGAGATCATTTATCTCCAACATGAATGGCACTCACACCAAACGTCTGTAATTTATAACGTATCTTAACAAACCCAGCGCTATCTAACATGCTAGCCAGCACATCAGGTGCCGGAAAGTTAAGAACAGACTCAGGTAAGTACTCATACGCACTACGCCTACCCGAAATAAGCCCGCCCAAAAAAGGCAAGATTCTTAAAAAATAGAATCTAAAAAACTGACCAAAAAAGCCTTTAGGTGGTGGCGGAAACTCCAAAATAACCAAACGACCCTTAGGTCTCAAAACTCTATAAAACTCATTTAACCCAGCCTGATAGTCCGAAAAGTTACGCAAGCCAAAGGCAATAGTCAAAGCGTCAAAGCTTTCATCTTCATAAGGCAAGTTAAGACCATCACCCTGCTCGAGTTTTATTTCGAGGGTTTGCTTGGCTGCTTTTTTACGGCCAATAGCCAGCATGGGTTCAGCAAAGTCTACCCCTATGACATTAGCTTCTGGCTTGGCTTTTTTTAGGCTTATGGCTAAGTCAGCCGTACCTGTTGCAACATCAAGTACATCTTGAGCATTGTACGCAAAGGCAGCTTGAGTGGCTTCTTTACGCCAGGCTTTATCAATACCTAAACTAAGAACAGCATTTAAAAAATCGTAGCGTTCAGCAATTGCGCTGAACATTTCTTGAACATCACTAGCTTTTTCAGGAGCGCCTATAGCATTTGGCATTAGAGAAGGCTAGCACAGTTTTTACTTAGAGCTAGAAGTTCTTCGTACAGTTTGTTTAGCGAAGTTGGTGTTTCGTTAAAAACTCATCTAGCTTAGCTCGACTAAAGCCAGATAAACTTGCCGCGTCACCATTATATTCTAGGGTTGGCACACTTCTTTTACCACCGTTGACTTGCATGACATAGTCAGCTGCGGTTGCGTCATTTTCAATATTTATTTCTTCAAAGGGTATTTGAAATTTATCAAGAAAAGCTTTGGTTACTTGGCAATCACCACACCAAGTTGTTGTATACATTTTAATCATTACGACATTCCTCCTGCAGTTTGTTTTACGGTTATAAAGCGTAGCAGGCTAGTTCGCAGAGTTTAGTTAATTAGACAGCATAGCCTTAGTTTTACTTTGATTAATTAAGCCATAGCTGCTCGTCTTTCAACACAAAAACCTTTGAAGCAATAAAAAAAGCCCTTGAACAAACTGCTCTCAGGCTTAAGTCAATGCAAATTTACAACTTATGACATGACCGCTTTTCCAAAGTAAGCTTGCAATACCTCTGGCAAAGTAACGCTGCCATCTTCATTTTGATTATTTTCTAATAAAGCTGCAATGGTTCTAGGAAACGCAAGCGCACTCCCATTTAAGGTATGCGTCATCTCTGGTTTGCCTTTACCTGCCGCTCCACCATCACGGTAACGCGTCATTAAACGCCTAGCCTGAAAGTCAGTTACGTTACTAAGAGATGACACCTCGAGCCATCTTTCTTGACCACTACTCCAGACTTCAAGATCATATTTTTTAGCTTGCGTGAAGCCCATATCACCAGTACACATAAATAATTTTCGGTAAGGCAAGCCTAGTGCCTCTAAAATACCTTCAGAGATAGCTGTCATGTCTTCTAAGGCTTGGTAGCTTGTTTCAGGTGTGGTGAACATAACCATTTCAACCTTATCAAACTGATGAACCCGATTTATGCCACGTACATCTTTACCGTAACTACCGGCTTCGCGTCTAAAGCAAGCACTAAAACCACAGTACTTGATAGGTAGATCATTACTATCTAAAATTTCATCACGGTGCATACCAGCTAGTACAAGTTCTGAAGTTGGCACCATTAAAAATCCATCTGAAACTTCGTACATTTGGCCTTCTTTGTCAGGCAATTGACCTGTTGCCATAGCACTGGTTGGGTTGACCATAAGCGGAGGCACAATCTCCGTATAACCATGATCACTTAAGGTATTAAGAAAGTAATTACGCAAAGCACGAACCAAACGAGCACCCTCTCCCTTAAAAATAGGAAAGCCCGCACCCGTTGTTTTTACACCACGCTCAAAATCAATCCAACCACGCTCACTAGCAAGTTCCCAGTGTGGTTTTGGTTCAAACCCAAATTCAGGCTTTTCACCATGCTCTTTAATGACTTGATTATCATGCTCAGATTTACCAAACGGCACACTCTCATGCGGCAAATTCGGAATATCGAGCATAAACGCATCCATCTGCTGACTCAAAGAGCGACTTTTCTCTTCAAGTTTTTTAACTTGCTCAGAAAGATTAGACATAGTTTGCATAATCTCATCAGCGCTCTCACCTTTACGCTTTAAGTCACCAATTTTTTTACTACTTGAATTACGCTCAGCTTGCATTTCTTCAAGATCAGTTCTTAACAAACGAAACTCTTCATCTAAAAGCAAAAGCTGATTAAGACTCTGCTCAGACTCGAGCATTTGTTTGTCTCGAATGGCTTTTCTTACTAGCTCGGTGTTTTCTCTAATGAATCTGATGTCTAACATAAATACTTAATGTACCTTACTTTTCATTGAGCGTCATCAGGAAATCTTACCCAGACAACATTCTTAGAAGAAAGCTCATACATATTTCATTTTCATTAGCTATTCAGCTAAGCATCTGAAGGACAAATGACATAGCCTGTTGCATTTAAAACTAGCTAAGCGTTTTAAATGCCGAACTAGCTGAGTAAAAACCCATGGGCGATGTCGATGCTGTGTTTAAGCTCAAAACTGCTATACAAACAAAAAGCTGGCTTGTACCGTATTGATACAAGCCAGCTTTTTTATGAATGAGGCTTATTGTTTAACTAAACTAATATCATCAAATTCGCAGTTGTTATCTGCTGGGCTTAAGTAAATAGCCGTCCACGCGAAATTAGCTGGAATCGTAAAACTAAAGGTTTTTAATTCCCAGTCGGTACTAGTGAATACGAGTTGCTCATCAACAAGAGCTCCAGCTGAACCAGCAGCAACATAACCTAAAATACAGCTACCCGCATCTGCTTTACCATAAGCACTAAGGGTATAACTTGTATCTGGAATGTAGCGAGCTGAAATGAGGTCCTGCTGCAACCAAGCAAAGTTAGATACTTGAACAGCTTCACCGGTACCCTCTCGACCTAACACCAAGACAGCGTCACCTCCAAATAGATTCCAACGGTTTAAACCATCTTCAAAATCACCATTATCTAAAGGGGATTTAACAGTTGTTGGCAAACCCGGTGGGGGTGCAGGGTTAGAATCGCCAGCAACCAGTGACAGCTCATCAAAGTAACACTCTAAGTTATTACTCGTCATGTACACAGCAAGCCAAATCGTACCTGTTGGTAATTCAAAACTCAATTCTTTATCTTGCCAAGTTGCTGAATCAAAGGTGAGTTTTTCATCAAAAAGTTTAGCATCAGCCGAACCGCCTGCCATACTAACTTTACAACTTGCACCCAGCTCAGATTTACCAAAAGCCGTTAAGGTGTAACTCAAGCCAGCCTCAATTTCAGATACAGCAATATTCTGCTGAACCCAAGCCCAAGAAGAAAGAGAAAAACCGGTATTAGAAGCAATCAAATCACTAGCTTGTGTCTGCGCATTGCCACCAAAATCAAGCCACGCACCTTCATTGCCTTCAAAATCACCATTAATCAGTAAATTCTCACCAATCGTAACGGTCTCACTGGTAACAACATTCGCTAAAGGTTCAAAAAACCTCTGCGGAATAACCTCATTAGTACCATCAGAACGCAACCAACGAAGCTCGAGTTCTGCCTCATCACCTTGTTTTTGATACTCGAGCTTTACTTCGTAGCGTTTACCTGCTTCTAAGTCAACCGTTTCATTCGTAGCAATTTCTACACCGTTAATGAAAAGGCTCGAGTTTCCGTTTGTTATTACGCTCGGCGTTATGGTTTCGGTTTTGTCAGCTATTAGGTAGCCTTGCCATCTGGCACTAAATTCACTTGGTAAGAGACCTCTAACGGGTGAGGTAGCTTGCCAGTTGAACTGGACTTGGCCATCTATTCGGGTTCGGCTTATGCCGCTAAAGTCATTATTTAGGAAGTATTCGGCGTTTAGTCCGGGGGCTAAGGCTGGTGTTTCTGGTGTTTCTGGGCTTGTTGAGCAGCTTACAAGTGCGACGATTAAACTTAGTACTAAGAGGATTCTTTTCATCATTATCTCACTGGGTTTCTGCGAACACTTGTGGGCGTAACGAAGGTGTAGCCTAACCCTCTTACATCGGCTATAAATTGGGTTAATTCTTCGGGTGTCACGGCGTTTACGCCGGTAAAGGCAGGGTCAAGCAAGAAAGGATGCATGAACATACCCATCCACGGGCAGCTAAGAGCTAAATTTGCGCGACCTGTCTCCAAGATATCTGAAAGTAAGTTGCCTTCAGAAACAAAGTTGGTGTTTTCAGGTAAGACAAGGGCTCGATCATTAATGTCTCTTACAGGGTAAGGAAAAAATTGTCCTGTACTTATATTGCCTGACATGAGGGTTCGGCGTTCATAGTAACGCCAGTAAGCTTCTTTAAATTTAGGATAGTAGGTCGGGTTTGCTGCGTAGTGAGGTGTGACCCATGCTCGGGGCCACAAGCCGTAACTAAGCAATTCATCTTGTCCTGTTTTGATTCGAGCAACAGCCTGCTCTGGACTTAAGTTAGGCAAAGGTACATTGTCATTAATGTTCCAAAATTCCCAATCTACACCAGATATACCTGAAGGGTTTAAGAAGTTTGGTGTAGTGTGAGTGTAGCCGTGTTGTAAAACTTGACCAAAGCCACTTTGTGCATCTAGCATTACTTGCAGAGCAGCTGGGTTATCTCCCCAAGTTAAAGTAATATTGTTGGGTTGGTTTTCGTAAACAGCTACAGTTGCGATGCCAAAAGGTACTTGTGACGCAGTAAAGACATCAAAAATTCTAGCTAAATCTGTTGATGAATCATTAGGGGTTACATCTTCTATACGAATTAATGCTCTTGGTTCACAGGTAATATCGACACCAAGCATTTTTGGTACTAAGTCTGCAAAAATTAGGTATCTATCTCGTTCATAAACATAGGAAAAAGGAGAATCAGCAATATACCAAAAATTGCCACTTTTTAATGCATAAGGACGCTTATTGTTATTAGGGTCTTTTGCTTCTGCTAGTACTTCAACAGCAGGTGCATTAGGGTTTGGGTCAAGCAATCCAATGACATTTAGCTCTAAATCGCTCAATACTTTTTTAAAGTCATAGCCATTATATTCAATAGTATTAAAACTATTTGCTGCATCATTAGGGTCGGCAAAGTAAAGACCCTCTATATATTCAATACCAAGCTGCTCTAAGCTTGCGTTAAGCGCAGGCCTATTCAATTGCCAAATATTATAATTAAGCCAAGTAACATTAGCACCTGCCATAATATCTTGAATGAGAGCATCTGGAACAGGGTTATCATAGGTACTACCCATATAAAACGTGTGTTTTACTAGATTTGCGTCACCTGCTTGGTACTGAGATACAGGTTTAATTTCAGCCCAGTGCCCTTTAACTCCTTGCACTAGGTTTGCAATATGCTGAGCATTAATAATGGCATTGTCTACAAAAGAAAAAGCTTGCTGGGTTTGTAACCCACTGTAGCCATATTGCTTAGGAATGCTCGTTAAAGACGCTGCATTTAAAGCTGTTGGCTCATTGTCATCATAAAGAACAACAACTATTTGACGCTGATCTGCAGTCTCGAGTGTGTCAAAGAGATCTGGGTCGAGGTCTTCTTGAAAAGGGCTTTCCGTTGTTTTTTGCTCCTGACACGCTGTCACTGCAAATAGTAGTGCGAAAAGGGTTAGGGAGAAAATTAGGGTTCTCGTTATTTTTTGACGCCGCACGCGGCACCTCCTGACTTAGGATAGGCAAACGAATTCAGTGTAGAACAAGCTTTATTACAGTAATATGAATTTTGGTTTAGAAAGTGCATCATTAAGGAATGCTAGCGACGAGCCACGCTTGAAGCAGTTTTAAAGCTCACAGTATCTTTGCCAAAGTAAGATACTTGGCAAATCTTTACCGTTTTAACTTTATTTGCACCAAATTTAGTCTTTGGTGTTTCAAAGGCTTACACTGTTTTAGATACCGAACTGATTGACTAAAAAAAGACAGCTCAAATCGATGGCGGGTCAAACTAAAAACGCCTTGATATAAAAATTGTTCTCCCTTGCAAAAGCGAGTCACCCTCGTTTTATCTTGTCCACAGCTTGTCGCCCTATCAAGAAATTTTGGCAAGCTTGGAGAGTATAAAAAATTGGTCTTATACTA
>CAYGTA010000184.1:0-8975 GCA_964352605.1 uncultured bacterium
AGGTCGGAATTATAAAGTCTTACGACATTTATAATTCAGCTTGGTATTACTACTTACGTTAAGCTTTTAATAAAGGCTTCATGCTGCGGGTATTGTTTAAGCAGGTCTTCTTGCTTGGCTAATTCAAAATCTTCAAAGTCAAAGGCTGGCGCTACAGTGCAGCCAACTAATGCAAAGCCTTCATCTGCAATTAAAGATGCCCCAAACCAAACGTCTGCAGGTACAATCTTCTGAAAGCATTCACCTGAATCAAAATTAGGCCCTAAACAAAATTCAGAGCGTTCACCTGACTCATTAAGCATGTAAATCGTAAGACTCGAGCCTGTGTAGAAGTGCCACAGTTCATCTGATTTTATGCGGTGTAAGCGTGATTTTTCTTGTGCGGTAAGTAAGAAGTAAATTGAGCTTGAGACTTGTCTTTTACTAGCAAAGCGGTTGTTTAAAATACCTTCAGGCAGTTCATCGCTACTTTTATAGACTTGTCTGTAGTGGCCACCTTCAGGGTGAGGTTCAAGCTTTAAGACGTCTATCCAGTACGCTGCATCTTGCATGGTTTACGAGATTTGTTCCAGATAGTTAAGTACATTTTGAGCGTCTTGATCAGGTGGAAAGACCGGGTAAAATACCTTTTCTATTTTGCCTTCACGCGCAATTAAGGTAAGGCGTTTTATAAGTATGGTCGGAATGTCAGGGCTTACTTTAGATATTTGTGCTAAATCAACCGTAGGCAAATTCAGGGCATTAACAAAGCTTAAGGTTTCATCGCTTAACAGTTCAAAAGGTAAGTGCAAGCGTTGTTTGGCTTCTTGCTGATAGCTTGTGGATTGTGTACTTAAGCCATAAACCTTAGCACCATAGCTTTTTAGGTCTTCATAGTGATCTCTAAAGCTACATGATTGCGGTGTGCAACCCCTAGCACCGGGTATGCTGTCCCAGTTTTCAGGTAAATTTCGGTCTGGTCTTCCGGTCATAGGGTAGCAATAAATGACTAAGCATTCTTTTGACATTTCTTTTAGAAAAACCGGCTTTTCAGTAGTTGCTTGTAAAGACAAGTCAGGTAACTGCATACCTACTAAGTGCTTACATGCTCCATCATCTTGAGGTGCAGCTAAACCTTGCGGCAATTTACTTACATCAGCCATGCTTCCTCCTTGCCCTTAAAGACTCGAGCATTTCTGTTGTTATGGGTTGGCTTGCAAATCGTTTAAAGTTTGCTGCGCCTGCATGTTCATCTGACCCTCCTGACATAGCGAGACCTGCCATTTGTGCCAGCATTCTGAAGTGCTGCCTATGATGGCGTCTTAAACGATGATGGTAAATCTCTATGCCATCTAGGCCTGCTTGTTTTAAGTCAATCAGACCCCGTTCACTTAAAGGCTCTCCGTCAGCTTCACGGCGAATAATGGTTGGGTGCGCTAAGACTGCTACCCCACCTAACTGATGAATGAGTTTAATGCCATTTTGAATGGGTAAAGGTGAGCGCCCCGCTGTGTAAAAAGCTTGCTCTGCTACGCTTGAGGCTTCTTCTACTGAAGCAAGCTTTTTTCGTAGCAGGGTAGCTATAAACGCAATCACAGCAGGGTAACGAGCGTTGGTCTGCAAAACATCTTCTAAATTAATAGCGTAACCCATGCGTTGCAGAATTTCGCAGCAAGCTGCTGCTCTTTTTTTTGCGTATTCTTCTAATCTGCGTTCAACTTCAACTAAGACAGGGCTATCTAAATCAATAAAGTAACCCAGCAAATCAATATCAGGGCCAGCCCCATGACCTGAGTAGTCATCCCAATAGCAGGTTAGTTCTATAGCTGGAATAAGCTCTACCCCGTAACTGGCAGCTAGCTTACTTGCCTCACGGCTTCCCTCAGCTGTGTCATGATCTGTTATAGCTATCGCTTCTAAGCCATGCTCTTTAGCTGCCTTAAGCAGCTCCTCAGGTGACGCTTTGCCATCTGAGTAATGGCTATGCATATGTAAATCAACTTTGCCCACATTCAAATGTTAGCACTACAGGCATAGCTAAGTCGTTAGCCAACAAAGAAGTAAAGGAACAGTGAAGGGTCGTAGCTAAGCTTAGCTAGCTCTTTGCGGCTTCTTACTCGCTACGCACCCACAGCTACTTTTTGCCCGACTGACTTATGCCACATACACAGTACCAGCAAACTCCAGAGTTGATGCTCAAAATAAGCACCTTCGTTAAGTTGCTTAGCTATAAGCTCATTCACTTTCTTATAATTCTCAATACCCAAATCACGCAGAGCTGCTGGTGTCACGGTATCAATGAGTAAATCTTTTAAGTCACGTGTCATCCACTGCCTTAAAGGCACCCCAAAGCCCTGCTTAGGTCGCTCCAAAATTTTACGTGGTACACGCTTATACAGTAATTCTTTAAGAATAAACTTATCTTTCACCAAATGATCAGGCAAACGAAGCGCAAACTCTAAAATACGATGATCTAACAAAGGTGCCCTTGTTTCTAAAGAAACCGCCATAGCTGCCCTATCTACTTTAGCCAGAACAACTTCAGGCATATAAAGCATCATGTCCGTAAGCATAGCCTTACGACGATTAGACACACCCTCAAGTTGCCAAGCACGCTCAAACTCAAACGCCGAAGCATGATGCCCTGTAAGCTCGAGTAATTCTTCTTTATTAAAACGACCCACATAAGCTTGGTACATAACACTTAAGTCTCGACCCACAAAGGGCGCTAAAATAGCTGCGCGTCTTGGTAAAATTTTACTTGCAGAGCGCATAGCACCACCAAAAGGGCCTAAATTCTTAATCCATGGTTCTAGTTTTTCTAGCAGTGAATAGCGATCATAACCACCAAAAGCTTCATCGCCACCATCACCAGATAAGCTAACCGTGACATGCTGACGAGCAACCTTAGAAACTAAGTAGGTAGGCAAGGCACTCGCATCGGCAAAAGGCTCACCGTACATAGTCGGAATATTTGACACAAGTTTCAGCGCGTCATCCATCGTTAGGTACTCACAAGTATGATCTGTACCCAAATAAGCAGCTACTTCAGCTGCGTGACTAGACTCATCTCTAATGCCTTCTTCAAAGCCAATGGTAAACGTCTTAACTGGCGCAGAGGCCAACTCCGTCATGAAGCTAACCACAATACTCGAGTCTATGCCACCTGACAAAAATGCGCCTAAGGGAACATCTGCAATCATTTGTCCTCTGACGGCTTCTTTAAGTAAAGCTTCTAATTGCTCTGAGGCGTCTTCTGCTGAAATGTCTAATTGAGCTTGACTAATGAACTTAACAGGGTCCCAGTAGCGCCAGCTTTTTGTTTCTTTTTTAGAGACAATCATGGCGTGTGCAGGCGGTAATTTTTTTATGCCCTTATAAATACTGTAAGGCGCAGGTACTGCCTGAAAACTAAGGTAAAGCGACAAAGCATCTTGATCTATGCTGCTATTCACCCAATCTAAGGTTGTAAGTGCCTGAATTTCAGAGGCAAAAGCAAACTTTTGACCTGCTTGCGCGTAGTAAAGAGGCTTTTCACCCGCACGATCTCGCGCTAAAAAAAGCTCTTCTTTAGCTGAATCCCAAATAGCAAAAGCAAACATACCTACAAGCTTGTCAAGAATCTCAGTGCCCCAATGAATGTAACCACGCAGCAGCACTTCAGTATCACTATGAGAACGAAAGTGAATACCACAAAGCTCGAGTTCTTGTCTTATTTGCTGGTAATTGTAAATTTCGCCATTAAAGGTTATGGCTACTCTGCCACCATCTGAAAGCATGGGTTGATGCCCGCCGGGTGATAAGTCAATAATGGCTAGGCGTTGCTGACCTAAGACAAGATGGTGGGGTTTGTCTGCCCACTGACCGTTACTGTCTGGCCCTCTATGCTTAATGGTTTCAAGCATGCTGTTTATTTGACTTGGGTTAATACTGTCTTGCCAGAAGCCTGCTATGCCGCACATAAACTACCTTTACGATTTAAGGATTGAAAGAAAACTTGCTTAAACACATTCGTTCTCCGAACTACTTATACTAGCTTTAAGCATACTAAGAAAGGCATGAATTAGCTGAGCATTTCTCACATAAAGCTTGACAAAGATACAACTTAGCTAAATAGTACAGTTAGTCGCGAACTATAAGCGTTTAAGAAAGCGAAAAGCAATAAGCAATGAGCGGAAAATTCTTTCCACTCTTCTAATTTTCCTTTTTCCATCTTATTCTTAGCTTTCCTGAAACATCCATCTTCCTGCTTTCATGCTTGCTTTTACGCTTATGCCTTCTAGGCTGTCTAGCGGATTTTGGGAGAGAATAACGAAATCTGCATCAAAGCCTGCTTTAAGTTGACCAGAGCGATTTTCGCGTTGAATGGCGTAAGCTGCATTTTTGGTGTAACCCTCTAACGCTTCTTGCATACTGAGTGCTTCAGAAGCACCATATACATCACCCTCTTCAGAACGTCTTGTCGTTGCAGTTTCTAAACCCACAAACACATCTGGACTGGCTACAGGTGTATCTGACCCCAACGCTATATTTAACCCTGAATCTGTAAGGCTTCGCCATGCATGCGTTGTGTTAATACGCTCACCTAGAAGCCTAACCGTACTTTTGGCATCAAACTTAAAGTGAATGGGTTGCATTGCCGCGATTACACCCATCTCGGCAAAGCGCTTTAAGTCTTTAGCAGCAAGATGCTGAGCATGCTCAACACGAGGTCGCATGTTTTTAGCTTGCCACAAGGCTTTTGTTTCTTCTAAGGCATTAAGTACAGCTCGGTTGGCAGCATCCCCAATGGCATGCGTTACAGGTACAAGACCTGCTTTTATAGCTAATGGAAAACGTTCTTTTAATACGCTGTAACCATCAACCTCAACCCCTCGAGTGCTACTACCTTCGTAAGGCTCGAGCATGTGCGCAGTTAGGCTACCAAGTGCACCATCTGCAAAGAATTTAGCACCCCCAATCTGAAAATGCTCACCCCCTTGGTTGCTAGCTAAGCCAATAGCTGCAGCATCTTCAATATTTTTTTGAGGAATGCACGCCCAGACTCTTACTAGGTACTCTGGCTTTGACGCTATGCTTGCCATGACACGCCAGTAACTCTCGGGCTCTGCCGCCATAGAATGCACACTTGTTATACCCAAACTAGCAAAATGCTCACCCGCAACATTCACTGCCTTAGCAATATCAGCATCACTTAATTCTGGCAGACAGCTTGAAACAAGCTCGAGTGCTTTCTCAAGGAGTAAACCTGTGGGTTCACCCTTTGCGTTTTTTACAATTTCGCCATCCTTTGGGTTTTGGCTGGCAGCTTTTATGCCTGCTTGTTTAAGTGCTACTGAGTTCACCCATGCACTATGGTGATCTTGTGAACGCAAAAGTACAGGGTTACGGGGTGCAACAGCATCTAGATCTTCTTTATTAAGTTCACTAACAGCCCAGCGTGACATAAGGAAACCTGAACCTAAAATCCAGTCGCCTGGTTGTTTTAGCTGCGCTGCCTCTTTTATAAGGGCAAGCCCTTCTGCTTTTGTTTTTGCTTGTGATAAATCAATTTGTGAACGCTCAAAGCCATGTTGGACCAAATGCACATGGCTATCTTGAAAGCCCGGCATAAGGCACTGGCCTTGTAAATCTATAGCTTCAACCCTTGAACTAGCTAAGCTTTTAGCTTCTTGCTCAGTACCTACAAAAACAATACGGTCATGCTGCACCAAAACAGCTTCAGCCGTTGCTGACTCAGCGTTCATGGTTAAAATGCTGCCATTAAAAAACAAGTATTCTTTCATAAGCATCATAGTAACCCAAGTACCTCTTTTACTAAGCTAAAACAAGTCTGCTTAAGCCTAAAGTAAACCACTCGAGTTTATGGTTCTTTTCGGTGGCTCTAGCGTTTTTAAAGCTTTGTGGCTTCTCAGTTTTTACTTGCTTTACTTTCCACCTGAACCCTTTTCCAGATGCCTTTTTTGTGCCTCTAAAGTTCTTTTAGACTCGTTGTGCTAGACTACAAAGTATGAATTTTGGTCCTATAGGTATACAAGAAATTTTAATCATTGTCGTTGTTGCTCTTCTTATCTTTGGACCTAGGCAACTGCCAAAGATTGCTAAAGATGCCGCTAAAGCTGTTAAAGGCTTTCGAAAAGAAGTACAGTCACTTAAAGATGATATTGATCTAACAAAATAAAGACCTTACTTTAGAATCTAGATGCTAAGTATAAAGCTAAGCAAATAAGCATCTTAGAGTTTAGTTATAAAACGCTGACTCGAGCTTACAGGGTCTTAGTTACTTTATTCAAATGCCTTGGTGCATCAGGGTCAAGTCGTTTAGACAAAGTCAAATGCAACGCCAGTAACTGCGCTACCAGTACAAACAAAAAGGCTTGTGTTTCAGCAGGCACGCTAGGTAGTTCAATCGCCGCATCTGCCAAAGCCAGCAGTTCCTTATTACTACTCACAATCGTTAAATCAGCACCAAGCTCTTTAAGTTTTTTAGCCACAATCAAGTTAGACTCGAGTGTTCCATCATCTAAGGCTAGTAAAATAATGGGGTCTGTTGGGTCTACTACGGCTATGGGGCCATGCTGAAACTCTGCAGATGAGTAGGCTTCTGCGTGCAGGTAGCTGGTTTCTTTGAGTTTTAAAGCCATTTCTAAGGCAGGTCCGTAAGATAAGCCTCGGCCTAAAATATATGCACCTCTTGCATGCGTTAGTCTAAGCGCTGAGCGTTCTATTGTACTTTGGCTGCTTAGTAGGTTTTGCATGGTTTCAGGAACCAGTTGTAAAGCATTTTTTAATTCTTCATCTTGCGATAATTCTGCAACCAATCTGGCTAGCAGCATCATTTGAGAGCTAAAGGTTTTACTGGCAGCTACGGCTTGTTCACGACCCGCTTGCTGTAAAAGCGTAAAGTCAGCGGCTTTAGCTAGGCTACTTTCAGAGTTATTGGTAATGGCGAGGGTGAGTGCGCCAACTGATTCTAAGGTTTCTACGCCTTTAATAACGTCACTACTTTCACCTGACTGGCTTACTGCTACAACAAGCGCATTGAGTAAGCTTAGTTTGCCTTTGTAAACTGAAAATAAGCTTGGGGGTAAGCTTGCAACAGGTAAAGAAAGGTACTTGCCTGCTAAGTAAACAAAAAAAGTAACTGCATTGTCAGATGATCCTCTGGCTAAACTCAACATAAGCTGCAAGTCTTTTTTTAGCAAAATTTTTGCTAATTCTTCTACTGCTGTGTCTTGCAAAATGGTTGAAAGGACTTGGGGTTGCTGACTTATTTCTTGTTCGAATTGCGTCATAATCATCCTTAATTAGCTGTTTTGTTTAACAATAACACCTTGTTCAGAATAATTTCACAGCTTGTAAAACCGTATTGCAGACTCACATAAAAGGTGCAAAACTGTGGCACATTTAAACCATGAAGTATCTACTTGCTGTTCTTTTTAGTCTTTCTTTAGTTAGCTCATTCAGCTTTGCTCAAGAGAGTCTTAACTTTCCTGACATGACCGGAAAAAACTTACTTGATGAAGACTTAAGCTTACCTACTGACTTTAGTAGCACCTATTCTATTGTTCTTATGCCCTTAGAGCAAGATCAGCAAGATCACTTTGGCACTTGGGAAGCCTATCTTGACGACTTGGTAAGCAAAGAGCGTAATCTGAATTATTATCAAGTGTTACCTATTGGTGATATGAATTTCTTTTTAAAGGGCATTATTAGTAGCGCCATGAAAGGTGCGTTTAGTGACCCCGCTAAAGCGCGCACCATGCCCTTATTTGAAGAAGTTGAACCTTTACTAGCAGCACTCAACGTTGCAGACACCAGTGAAATGATTATTTTTTTGGTTAAAAATGACAGTATTGTTTGGCGAACCCAGGGTATTTACTCTGAAACAAGCGCCGCAGAACTCGAGCAGGCTATAACTGCTAATCGCTAAACACAAATTTAGAACTTAAATCAAACATGAGAGACTGGTAAAGATATCTTCATTAAGTTATTCTAGCTCGAGTGATTAAATGCTGCTTTTATTAAGCCTAAACGTTTATGCTTTGTAGGGCTTAATTTAACGCTTTGCACCTTTTATTCACAGAATTTTAGGCACAGGTTTTTGTATTGTCTTGTGACTTGCTATTTTAACTTAAATCTCGGAGGTCTTTGATGGCAAGTCCAGCTGTCTCTCAACCACTCATACAGCAACTCTTTCCTGCCAGAGGCTCTATTCTTCGTAATGCCTTACTTGTTTCATTTGGTGTTGCGCTCATTTCATTAGCTGCTCAAGTTCGTGTAGATATTGGCCCTATTCCTGTTACTTTACAAACTCTAGCTATTTTCTTAATAGCTGCTGCTTACGGCTCGAGTTTGGCTACTTTCACTATGCTTACTTATCTTTTCTTGGGTGGTTTAGGCATGGGTGTATTTACCGGTGCTGCTTCTGGTTGGGCTTATATGACGGGGGCAACGGGTGGTTATTTAATTGGCTTTTTGGCGGCTGCAACTGTGGTTGGTTTTCTGGCTGATCGTGGTTGGGATAAACGCTTTAGCTTAACGGTTGCTGCCATGTTTGTTGGTACAGCTATTATTTATGTGTTTGGTCTGTTATGGCTTAAGCAGTTTGCACCTGACTGGCAGACTACGTTTATGTGGGGTTTAACACCTTTTGTTGCAGGTGATTTGGTTAAGATTCTTATTTCGGCGAGCATTTTGCCATTTGCTTGGAAGTTGCTCGGCAAAGCTTAACTTAGTTCTTTTATCTTTACTCAGGGTTGTGCTGTTAGTGCAATCCTTTTTTCTTTATCTATTGGCATTTCCATGATTTATAGCGTTTCCACGAATGCTTTGATGGTGCAAGCATTCGTGCGACCACTGAACAAACTAAAGGTATCTGAATTACTGAACCTAGACTATCTGAATTCTATGGGAGTAAAAACAAAGTAACTCATACTACTTCCGTTTACTTTATTAATAAAGTAAACGCGATCTTGGATCGTCGAAACAATACC
>CAYGTA010000185.1:0-8947 GCA_964352605.1 uncultured bacterium
TATTAATCGTCATCATTGTGTTTTTGGTCTTTTTTAAATGGCTTTTAGCTCAAGCATTTAGACGCACTATCTTGAATCTCTGCAGATTTTGGAGCACGCTAGTTAGATGTGGAGAAACTAGAAAAAGATTGCATACTTGTAATAGGGTTACCTAAATTGCGTACTATAGGTAGTTGTGAGTTCTAAAAAAATGCACACGAATGAAGTGAACACCGAACGTTCAGTTGTTCAGGACTTACTTAAACAACAGTTTCCTAAATGGGCGCAGTTAGCTTTAAAACGTGTTCAATCAACAGGTACAGACAACGCCATTTACCGTCTTGGGGCAGATATGGCCATACGGTTACCTCGTATTGATTGGGCAATAGCTCAAGTTGAGAAAGAGCATACGTGGTTACCTAAACTTGCACCACAGTTACCCTTAAGCATTCCGACACCCATTGAAATGGGCATGCCTAACGAACACTACCCTTACAAATGGTCAATTTATGAATGGCTTGAAGGTGAAAATCTGAACTTTCAAGATCTGAAATCAGCCAATCAAACCGCTGAGGAATTAGCAGCTTTTTTGCTTGCCTTGCAAGCTATCAATACTCAAGATGCGCCCCCTGCCGCTCAGCATAACCAACGTGGCTTGCCTTTAACCAATAGAGATACTATAACGCGTACAGCCATTACTGAATTAAACACCATGCTAGATGCTGACTTGGCACTAAATATTTGGGAAGAAGCCCTAGAGGCAGAAAACTGGCAAGCGCAACAGCTATGGTTTCACGGTGATTTACTTAAAGGAAATTTACTTTTCAAACAAGGCCATTTAAGCGCTGTGATTGATTTTGGAGGACTCGCTGTTGGTGACCCTGCTTGTGATCTTATGATTGCCTGGAGTTTACTTGAAGGAGAAAGTCGAAACATATTTCGTAAAACTTTAAAGCTTGATGACGCAACATGGCTACGAGGTCAAGGTCACGCTTTATCTCAAGCTGCTCTTTTTATACCCTACTACTTGCAAACAAACCCGATAGGCGTAAGCTACGCACAAAACATGCTTAATAATCTTTTTGGAGACTTTCGCGAACAAAGCTAATGCCAAAAAACAGGTCTTAAAATTTAGATAAAATAGCCAAAAGCTCACTTAAAGCCTTATAGCCAAGAAGCAAAGAAGAACGCTCGAGCCATTCACTTAAGCGGTGGGCATCAGCACCTTTATAAACACCAAAAGAAATAGCAGGCATGCCTAAAGACATGGCAATATTGGCATCGGTAGAACTAACAGCTGTTCGAGTAGCCACATTAAGAGACTGCAAAGCCTGCTTGGCTGCCTGAACCAAAGCTTTATTAGGGCTTGTCGCCGCAGGACGATCACCAATTTGTTTCAGATCAACCTCTACAGCCTGCTGCCGACCAACACGCTGAATGCAGCCCATTGCTTCATGCTCGAGCCATGACAGTGTTTTAGCATCTAAGCTACGTAAATCAAGATTAAACTTAGCGTCTTGCGCAATGCTGTTAATGCTAGTACCACCACTAATCTCACCAACATTTAGGCTACTACGGGGTTCTTTAGGTACATTAATACGACTAATTTGATGCACCATTTCAGCCAGTGCATGAACAGCACTACTACTAGGATAATCACCCCAAGAATGCCCCCCTTTAGCTTTAATGCTTACATCAAAACGTTTTGACCCTACTGCCTGATTAACAATAGTCCCCAAATGACCATCAACAGCAATCATCATGTCAATATCATGCCTGTATTCACGCATAAGTTGCCGAACGCCATACAAGTCACCCACACCCTCTTCACCCACCGAGGCTGCCACCATCAAATTAGGAAACTGCTTATTTGCACGCTGCTGCAAAAAGTAAGTCAAAACAGCCAAACTTGCACTATTATCACCCACACCCGGCGCAGCCAAACGCTCAGAACTTCGCTTAACTGTTAACTCAGTACCATGCGGAAACACCGTATCAAGATGCGCTACTAGCAAAACCCGCGGACCACTCCCCCCAGACACTCGAGCTACAACATTACCCACATCATCAATGTTTGGTTCTAAACCTGCCTCTTGCCAGAGTGAAGCAACAAGCTTAGCGCGCTCTTGTTCATGAAAGCTGGGTGCAGCTGTTTCGCAAATGCGAACCAGTAACGCTTCAATGCTTTCTAGCGGCTCAGTCATTAAGATTTTTCAGGTAGAGAAGCAATACCTTCACGCAAAGCATAAAGGGCAGCTTGGGTTCTATTATTAAGACGTAATTTAGAAAAAATTTCAGACAAGCGATTCCGTACGGTCTTTTCACTCACTTGTAGCGCCTCAGCAATTTCTTGATTAGAGGCACCCTGCGCTAACAAACGTAAAATATCAGCCTCACGCTCAGTAAGATCAGAAAGCTTATGTTCAGGATGTTGCGGTAGCTGTTTCACTTTTTTAAATTCATCTAGAATAGTTGCAGCCATTTCAGCATTAAGTAAGGTTTCACCAGAAGCAACCTTCTGAATTGCCTCAATTAAATCATTAGCATTACTATCTTTAAGCATGTAACCCTGAGCGCCAACTTTAATCGCTTCAAAAACATAAGTGTCTTGACGATACATAGTCAAAATAATGACCTTCGCATTGGGTTCTTCAGCCAAAATAGCTTTTGACGCAGCAACCCCATCAAGTTCAGGCATTTGGATATCCATAAGAATAACATCTGGTTTCGTCTGCAAAGCGTAACGAACCGCTTCACGACCTGTAGCTGCCTCACCAATAACTCTAAAGCCATCCTCGGTTTCTAAGATACTTTTCAAGCCTTGACGAAACATAGCATGATCATCACAAAGCAAAATTCTAACAGCCATAAAACCAGTGTACCCTGAGAGAGCACAAAGATTATAAGCGAACTTAACGTTTCAAAGGAAAGTTTAGTATTTTTGCAGCTCAAGTCTTAATAAAAACACAACCGAAAGCAACCATAACCATCTGTAAAGCTTAAGCAGGTTAAACTAAACAACGTGGCAACAACAACCTCAAAACGTGTGAGCAACCCCAAAGGCGAAGTCATAGCATGGTGCCTAAGAGAAGGCCTAGGTAACCCCGAATTCAGAGTAAGCGCCAAAGGCGCCAAACACGAACCCGACTTCACCTGCGAAGTCTACCTAGCAGAACAACTTTTAGGTAGCGGCAAAAGCAACACCAAAAAACGAGCCGAACGCATAGCCTCAGAAGCCGCACTCGAGTGGCTTGAGCGTAGCCAGAATGAGGCCGAAGTGCCAGAAGAAGCAAACGAAACAAACGATGAAGCTTTTGAAGGCCCATGGCCCATCTTTCCAGAAGTACTCGCAGCCAGCATAAACACCGCAAACACTCGAGTGCCTACAAACCTAAAAGGTGAAGCTGCCCTAAGCGAAGTAAAGCAACTGAGCTTAAAATTCTATAAAGACATTCTAGAAAGTTTAGGCGAAGTTGTTGAACTAGAAGATGAAGCCTAAACTCAAGGAACAGCTAAACAAATCTAAACAGCTATGCCAAGCTAGACAAGCCTAACTAGAAAGGCAATACCTATCAAAGACAAAATTTAGGCTTAAACAACGCTAAACTTAAAGCATGAATGTAGGACTTGTTTTAGGTGGCGGTGGAGCCAGAGGTATAGCGCATATAGGCGTTGTAAAAGCACTTGAAGAAAGAAGCATAAAACCTGTAGCCATAAGTGGCTGCTCAATGGGCGCAATCATTGGTGCATTTTACGCACATGGTTACAGCTCAGAGCAAATGCTAGATGTGGTTCAAAACCTAAAGTACAGACAGTTCCTTCACCTTGGGGAACTAGGTGGGTTAGTAGGCGGTTTAGGGTTAGAAAAAGTCTTAAGTAAACATTTGCCAGAAACCTTTAAAGACCTAAATCTACCCTTAAGCGTAACCACGGTCGATGTACAAGCAGGGCACCTCATGGTTATTCGCTCAGGTAAGCTTGTTATAGCCCTAAGAGCCAGCAGCGCCCTACCTGGCATACTTAGCCCCGTCAAACACCAAGGCCGCTACCTAGTCGACGGAGGCTTACTCAACAACCTACCCGTAGACATAATAAGAAGCATGACACTAGAACCCGTCATAGCAGTAGATGTAGCAGCACCCCCCAACAGATCACTAGAATTTGAACCCGACAAACCCAACTTACTACAAAGCTTCACTGATATGGTCACAGGCAAAAAAAACCCCATAGATGACCTATTTAGTAGGGGACTGACCATAGAACTCTTCATGAAAGCCTTCGATATACCCCAAAAAGTTATTACTGAAATGCGCCTAAGCTTACAACCCCCCGAAGTCCTCATACGCCCAGATATAGACCCTCAACTAGGCATAGAAGACTTCGCAGAATACGAAACCTTAATAGACGCAGGCTACCAAGCCGCCAGCCAAGAACTAGACAGATGGCTAAATAAACAACAAACACCAGCCAAACAACCCCCAAAAGCCCTCAAACAAAGCAAACAAAAAAAGCTCGAGCCATAAACTCGAGCTTTTTTACTAAGCTAATGAAAACTTAGGGGTTTATGGTTAAGCCAGTTGTTACGATATTGGCATTTGCAGCGCCACCAGAGTCAGTATTAACTAAGTTAGACTCAGCGTTAGTAGCAGCACTCGAGCCAGTAGCCGTAATGGTGCCTGAAGCGTCAGTAAAGCCACTACTATTTTGCATAGTAACAGTGTAGCCAACAGTTAAAGTACTTGCAGCAGCAAAGTTCGCAGCGTTGCCCTCGAGTGTAATGGTCATGTTGTTAGCAGTTGCAGGACCACGACCAAAAGCGTTGTTTTTAAAGAAGTAGTAAGCTCGAGTATCTGAGTTTGTTGTGCTAACTGTATTACCACTTAGGCTTGCAGTTGTAGCATATTCAGATTCGATTTGGATACCACGACCATTAACTTCTTCTAAAGGTGCAGCAGCGGCAGCCTTGGCAGGTACACCCGTAATGGTGCTACCGCTAATGGTTACAACGCCAGCATCATTAATTAAAATACCGGTGTTACCAGGGCTAGTAATAGTGACGTTATTAATAACAATGTCATATAACATGCCAGCAGAAGCTGCGCCTGAAGGGCTGGCTTCTCTAAAGTAAATACCATATCCACCTGTGCGAATAATGACAACATCATCAATAGTAAGCGTACCTGTTACGGTATCTTCACCAATAATGCCACTATCACCACTACCGTTACCAGTATCTACAGATGCGTCACCAGCGGCATTAGCATGGTTTAGGGTTACACCGCTAATAGTTACGCCATTAGCAAGCGCAATACTTGCACCACCACCAGAAGGTCTGTTGATGATTACAGTACCTGAGCCTGCACCAACAAGTGACTGACCGTCTTTTAAAGTGATAGTGCTAACAGGTGAGTAAGTACCTGCTGCAATAGAAATGACGTCTCCAGCAGCACTGCCCGCAATAGCTGCGTCAAAGTCAGCAGTTGTGCCGTCAATAACGACATTGCCAGTAACAGTTACGGTGACTGTTGCTGTATTTGAGTCATCGGTACCGTCATTTGCTTTGAAGGTAAAGGTATCTGTACCTGTGAAACCAGCGTTAGGTGTGTAAGTTACTTTATCAGCATCGACAGCACCTAGCGTACCGTTGCTTGGTGCAGCAACTATAGAGTAAGTTAAAGCGTCAGCATCAGCATCTGTTGCAACAAGCGTAACTTCTACAGCAGCACCTGTTGCAGTTGAAGCTGCACCATCTGTTGCTACAGGAGCATTGTTACCAGGGCTTGCAATTGTTACGGTAACCGTTGCTGTATTTGAATCAACCGTGCCATCATTTGCTTTAAAAGTAAATGTTGCGCTAGTTTGCCCAGCAGCAGGGGTAAACGTTACTTTATCGCCAGTAACATCACTTAAAGTACCTGCAGCAGGTTGATCAACAATACTATAAGTAAGTGCGTCAGAATCTGCATCTGTAGCTGTAAGTGTAATTTCAACAGCAGTTTCTGCAGCAGTTGAAGCAGCAACGTCAGTCGCTACAGGCGCGTTATTTGTCGGAGCTGCTTCTGTAATGGTTACAGTCACAGTTGCAGTGTTTGAGTCTTCTTTACCGTCATTAGCTTTAAAGGTAAAGGTGTCTGTACCTGTTTCACCTGTGTTAGGTGTATAAATGACTAGGTTATCACCATTCGCAGTGCTTGATAAAACACCTTTAGTTGGGTTAGCCACAATTTCGAAAGTAAGTGTGTCATCGGTATCTGCATCTGTTGCAGCTAGCGTAATGGTAACAGCTGTTCCCGCCGTAGTTGTAGCTGTTCCATTGTTTGCCACAGCTACTGTATTTGGTGTTTCTGCAGTTGTACAAGCTGCCACCAGTAACATAAGTGCGACAAAAAGAATCGTATATCTATGTCTCATTTACATCCCTCCCACGACCAAGTTCAATTTGATTACCCACCATAAGCAATCATTTGATCGTATCGTTATGCAAAGCATAAATGGTATACCACAGAAAAATGAGTTATTACATAAGGAAATTCTCAATTTTACTCATATAACATTAAGAGACTAATTAGTTTAGAAACAAAAAACCAAAGAAAAAAGAGCCAGATAAAGCTGACTCTTTAAGCTAATAAAAATCTAAAAAATTAGTTACAAGTACTACGCGTTACACCCGCTACAACTACAGTGCCTGTATAGCTTACTGTGCCGCTATTTATGCAAGTAAAAGTGTCAGCTGCACCAGTCTTGTTATTTGCTGTGCCGGTAACATCTAGCGTGCCGTCATCGCCTTCATTAATTTGAATGTAGTAAGCAGTTCCATCAATCATGCTTACATTGTTGTTATTCATAGATACAGTAAGACCATAAGTGCCAGGATAAGGAACATTTGGCGTTACTTTGTCATTAATGCCATCATTTTTAAGAACATACAAACCTTGTTTGCTTGTTTGAGTAGCATTCAAAGTAATATTTGAAAAGCTAAAGTCACCATCGTACTGCGTTTGAGCTTCAATAGCACGACCTGAAAAAGAAATATTATTAGCTACATTAGCAACCGTTTTAAAGCCCGTAATCGTTGTGTTTTCAATAATTAAATTTTTAGGATCATCTAACCAAATGCCACCTGTACCAGGATTCGTAATGCTTACATTGCGAATGGTTGTATCAAAAACAGCTTCGTAAGTGCCACTGCTTCCAATTTCGTTATCTTCTGTTGTGGCATCGTCAATAAAGATAGCCAAGCCATAAGTCGTATCAATATCTACATTTTCAATTAAGAGTAAGCCTCTGGTGTCTTTACCAGCTTGGTAACGGTAAAAGTTATTACCAATAGCGCCACCATTAAATTCATTGCTTTGAGCTGTACCAGAATTGTTAATGCTAAAGCCTTTAATGGTGTTGCTGTTAGCAACTTCAATAGCGTTACCTTGAGAGTCTTTTAAAACAGTTTTATTAGTGCTTCCTGTTGCTACGGTCACGCCATTAACTACTAGCTCACTACCTTGCCCAATAAGCTGTTGGTTGTTACGTAGGGTTACGCACGCCTCAGTGCAGGTATAATCAGCTTTTCCGAAAATAAAGATTATATCTCCTACTGCGGTTTGAGGCGTTGGTGCACCACCAGTTGTTATATCTGTTAGACTTTTAAATGGAGAATTTGCACTTCCATCGCCAGCTAAATCGGGATTTGTATTATCAACATAAATGACTTCTTGCGTGCCAGCAAGGTCTGGGTTGGCATCTTTAACGTCAATACTTACACTCGCCGTTTGAGTTTCACTGCCATCTGTAACTTCATAACTAAAGCCAGCTGTACCTGCAAAGCCTGTGGTGGGGGTAAAGGTAAAATTGCCATTTGGGTTCATGTCTAGTGAGCCATTACTTACATTCGAAGTATTCGTAACACTAAGGTTATCACCAGCATCATTACTTAAAACATTATCTGAAACACGCACTGCAGCTTTACCTGACGCGCTTACACCAACTTCTAAAAGGGTATTAATAACCGTAGTGTAAGAATCATTTGTAGCATCAAGGTTAGTGCCTGAACTAATATCAACAGTCACACTAACGCTATTGCTCGCTAAGTCACCATTATTAGCTTTAGCAGTATAAATAATAGTGCCATTATTAGCTTCAGTTAAGCTATCTGTCGCACTAAAAGGGGCGCTATTATCTGAACTAAGTGACTGACCATTTTTAAAGAACTCAACACTGCTAAACCCTTCACCTGTTGCGCTAAGCGTAATGTCACCAGCTGTTGTTACATTCGTACTCGAGCTACTTAAAATTAAGTTTGGGGTGCCATCGCTAATGTTTACAACAATGTCTACAGTATCTTCTGTTTTGTTGCCTGCCGCGTCAGAGGCGCTTGCTTTAAGGCTTAAGTTGCCGTTATCTGTGCTGGTAATGGTGTAGGGGTGCGTGAAGGGTGCGCTTGTTTGCTCACCAACTTTTTTATTATTTTTAAAGAACTCTACTTTTGTAATGCCTACATTATCTGTCACGTTTGCCGTTAAGGTGTAAGGCCCTGCTGTTGTTATGGTACTCGAGCCACTGAAGTCTAGGTTGTTGATGGTGGGTGCTTGTGTGTCTGGCGTGCTTGTTATGTCGCAGGCTGCTATGAAGAGCAGTAATAGTGCCATAAGTGCACTGAGTTTGAGTGGGCGGTTCATGGGAGTCTCCTTTTGACTATTTTTGACAAATAATCAGGCTTGTGCGTTTTCTAAGGTAGCAAAAGAAGTGTCGGAAAACGATGCAGGTATCACAGGGTGAGGTTGATGAAGAAAAGTAATAACGTGCGTGGTTTTTAGCCTAAGGTTTTAGCTTAAGCCCTAAAGATCTAGCAAACCCAAAGCATCATAAGGCTTTTTGGTTAAAGAATGATAAGAATGAAGCAAGCTAAGTTTTAATTGCATCTGAGTCTTAAGGAATGGTGATGGTCATAGAGAGTAAAAAGTAGCAGGTGAAA
>CAYGTA010000186.1:0-8920 GCA_964352605.1 uncultured bacterium
AAAGATTAATCGTATTTGTGAAATCTAATGGTTTAGTGTAGCAGTAGGTATAATTGTGATTTTTAACGAAGTTAGCTTATTCAGTAGTTAAAAAAACAGGTTAAATCACTGCTACGAGCTTTTCTGAAAGTGTAAAAAAGCAGTCACTCTTAGTATGATTTAGGGTGACTGCTTCTTGTTTTATGATTAAGCTTTAGTGCGTTAGGGTTTCGTAAAGCTCTTTATGCAGGTACAAGTACAAAACGTCCTAAAGCTACAAAGGCGGCTACTAAGAGTAAAACGGCATTGGCTATGATTGCGGGTGCACCGTCGCCACGTTTTGCGTGAAGTGCCATTGCGCCAATCATGGTTAAAACTAAGCCAACGGCAGCTAAAGGTGTTAGCCATGGAAGTACGCCGGTGACTTGAGGCAAGATTAAACCAATGGCTGCAAGTACTTCTAAAATGCCAATTATTTTTACATTGCTATCTGAAAGTGAATCAACCCAAGCCATGTTTTGACCGCCTTTTTCTTTGATGGCGTCTTTTGAGCTGCTGGCTTTCATAGCGCCTGACATGCCGAACAGGCCTGCGAGTAGTGCTTGTAAAATCCAAAGTACGATATTCATTTTTTCTCCTTAAAGTTTTAATTTACTGTTAATCTAAGCTTTTAAGTTTAGTTAATCTTTGCTTTAGCCTCTTAATTTATCAAGAAGCGAATTGAGTTGCTCGGCTTCTGCTTGACTTAAGGTTTGAAGCAACTTGTGAAGAGGTTCAATTTTTTCTGATAAAACAGCAGTATGCTCGAGTCCTGCTTTAGTTAAGCTTATATCTACTGCACGGCGGTCGTGTTCGCATTCGACGCGTTCTACATAGCCGTTGTCTTTGAGTTTGTCTATAAGGCGAGAGGTGTTTGACATTTTGTTAATCATGCGTGATTGGATGTCTTTTACGCCCATGGGTTTAGGGTGTGAGCCTTGAAGAATACGCAATACATTGAATTGTTCTTGTGTGGTTTTAATACCCTTGAAGGCTTGCATAAATAGATTGTTCAAGTGAGCTTGGGTGAATGCTAGGTTAATGCCAAGCTTCTCATATTCATTTTTAAAACGAGCTTGTTTTATTTCGTCCTCTATACGCATAATTCATTCCTCAAGACTTGATTTAAGCGCTTACTAGCGATTGTTCTTCTACGGTTTGTGCAACATGTAAAAGGAACTGCTCGAGTTTGGCTTGTTGTGCTTCTTTTAATTTATCATTTTCGAAGGCGTTCATGGCTTCTGCTAGTGAGTAGCTTTCGCTTGTAGGGTTTAGGCGCATATTTTCGAACCAGTTGCGAACGAGTGCTAGGCTTCTAGCACCGCCGCTGGGGCTTGGTGATGCGCTCATGAGGCCGATGACTTTTGACTGTAAAAACATCATGTTGATTCTGCTTATCCAGTCGATGGTGTTTTTGAGTAGTGGGGTGAAGGCGCCGTTGTATTCAGGTGAAGCTATTATGATGGCGTCGTGGGTTTTTATGAGGGCTTCTAGTTTGTGGGCGGTTTCGGGTATGCCTTGGTTTTGTTCTATGTCTCCGTCATAGAGGGGCATGGGGTAGTCTTTTAAGTCAATAAAGCTTGCTTTAAAGCCTAACTGCTCAGCTGTTTGGGTTGCTATTTGGGCAAGTTTTTTATTGATGGAGTCTTGGCGATTGCTCCCTGCAAAAATTAAGATGGATGGTTTCATTAGCTAACTCTTTTCTTTAGTATTTCAATTTATCAGCACTGTGATTTAGTTGTATTAACATTATATGTATCAACATCTATTTTGTCAATGCTTAACTGTTTTGAAGGGTTAAGGCGATACGGTTTTGAAAAGGGTCAAAGAGAGTTGGTATTTCGTGACCTGTATCAACGCTGTAGTTATGTGTAATAAGACGATCTATAGTATCTTGGCGGTGTTCAGTAGAATCAAAACATATTTCAAACCGCTCGAGTCCAAAAGACTCGTCTGAGTTAGGCGCGCCACCTTTTGATTGCCAAGTATTAAGACCAACATGATGATGATAGCCACCTGCTGACATAAATAAGGCTGAATTGGGCATTTCAAATTGTAAATCAAACCCTAGAAGTTCTAAATAAAACTTTTTTGCACTGGCAGTTTCACTTGCCCGCAGATGAATATGCCCCATGTCAGTAGCAGGGTCAATCATGATAAAAGTACTATTATCTGCCTCGCCTAGTAACGCTTTTAGATCGAGTTGTTGAGTGACTAACATAATTGTTCCGTTAGCATCATATTGCCACTGCTCGCGTGGCCGGTCGTAGTAAACTTCAACGCCGTTGCCTTCAGGATCACTCAAATATAGGGCGTTGCTTGCACCATGATCACTTGCGCCTTCCCAACCGGGAGCATCCATTTCGGCATAATGACGAAACCAGTTTGCTAATGCTGTGCGGCTCGAAACGCGTAATGCAAGGTGATAGAGTCCGCTCTGGCGGTTATCACGGCGCCCATTAGCAAGATGACGAAGATGCAGCAGTGGTCTTGTTGCTGTGCCCAGCGTGCTTATCTGTGATTCAGAAGAATGCTCCAAAACTTGTAAGCCCATGACATCTTGATAAAATGCAACCATTTTGTCGAGATCAGCAACCTTTAAAGTAATAGCCCCAATCGATGTGTTTTTATGGATCATTTGATCTCCTAGTAAAACTTTTTTACCTTGAACGGTAGAACTTAAGCTTTGTAATGTGAATGAAAATAAGGCTCAATATTTTTTAGAACCCATATTCACTGTTTGCAAAGCTTGACGGATGTGAAAGTTAGCTAGCTGCTGATTTGGCAGATGAACGTTTTTTGTTACGCTCTATAAGCCTCAAAATACCTAGCGTGATAAGACCAGGAATACCAATTAAAATAATGAGTCTTAAGATTGAACCAACAATTTCTACAAGGAACATTAGAGATTCGGGAATGCCTTCACCCTCATTTTCAGCCTGACCTTCGCTAATCTGGGCTTCAGTCGAAACGCTTGTACGAACAGCTTCTGCCCAACCGCTACTATCGAGCTGAACAACAGCAAGCATTAAAAGTGCTGACGCAATTATAATGCCTAAAATGCCTGAGAAAATCTCTTTAACGGATGGCATGCTTAGGCTTCTCTCGGTAGTGTGTTTTTTGGCGTATTCCGTAGAAGGTACTTCTTGACGTTGGTGACAATCCACTTCCAATGCATTGCAAGATGAATGCCGAGCGCTATTGCCATAAAGTTCGCACTCATTTCGTGCAACTCGACCCAAAAAGGATCAATAACTACGGTTATGCCAAGTGCAGGCAGTGCTGCCTCAGAAATTAGGACACCTGTAAACGTTGCAACGATAAAGAAAAAGAATAACAGCCAGTTCAGAATGTAGTTAAACCGTACTTCGTTGGGCACACGTTTGAAGATACGAGCCGTAACATTAACAATCCATTTCCAGTCCATAATTAGGTGAGTAAAGAATGGAATGATAACCACGAAACTGGCCCATTCATGAATAGGAATCCCTGTTGCCTGAGGGGAAAAAACAACTATCATAATGATGAAGAAAAAAAGGTTGACCCAAACGCGAATTTGCGTACTGCTTGTTTTTCGTTTAGGTTTTGCGGAAGATACGTTAGGTTGTGTCATTTCAATTCCTAATCTGAATTAGTGTAAAGTTCGCGAAGTGTAGAAGGCGAAAACTGCGGTAAGCACAACTGTCATCGCAGTACCGGTAGCAATCGTTATCGGGCCTGTAGAAATCGTCGGGATAGCTACCACAAGCCCCGCCAATGAAAGAAACAATGAACGCCCAGATGGCCTGCTTTCGTCGTAATAGCAGCGCCACTGCAGCTAAAAGTCCTGCAACAACTGATACAGCAAAACCAGCAAAAGCCCACTGAGGTCTATTAGTAAAAAAGATCTGATAGTCCTCTGGTAATGCCGCAACTCCAGCAGGGCTCATTTGTTCAAAAAGGTTCATGCTTAGTATTACATTCCAAACGAGCGCAAAAATACCCACGACCCAGAAAATTACCCTTGCAGATTTCTTTGTTTCAATACTATCTGTCATACTATTCTTTCTACTATTTCTTACTTGATTTATTAAAAGTAACTTGACCAAGTCGAGGGCAGCAATTAACTATTTAAACAGCTTTTATGTGCTTGCAGGTAGCGGTAAAGGCAGTAGCTTTGTACGGCCATAGACAATTACAGCAGCAAGTAAGCCGAGTACGAGAGGTGGAATCCATGCGCTAACAGGATCAGCAATTGAAATATGGAATATGACTGCAACAATCATTGTTAAAGTAAGTCCGCCAGCAGCCAAACGAACCAGTTGTGGCTGAATGCCTGTTAACCAAGGAAGAATTAAGCCCAGACCACCAGCTAGTTCAAGCACACCTATAATTGGAACTAAGGTAGCAGGCATTGATGCGACCCAAGCCATCATTTCGACTAAGTTAGCGGCAGGGGTCACTATTTTCATAAAGCCAGCTGCAATAAAAGCAAGCCCGAGTAAAACTTGTAATGCCCAAAGTACGTATTTCATTTTGTTCTCCTTAAGTATGCAGCTTCTGAAGCCTTTTGCTTCATTTTTCAATGCTGCATTTTTTGTTGAAACGACTGTTTGAGTTCTTTGAATTGAGTCTTAGTAGTTGTTTTCTATAAAAACTAAGAGAGTTTTAGTATTGCTAGCTCACTTCTCTAGAACTTCCAGTTGTTGTATTAACATTATATGTATCAACATCTAATTTGTCAACATCTATTTTTTGCTAACCCTTTTTGATGAGTGAATATCATGGTGATGAGCCTAAGAAATCTCTTTCGAAAAGTAAAAAAACTTCTTGAAAAAGACTCACTATGCTTTTGAGTTTCGCTAGGACTCGTCGTTATATCGTCATAGGCAATTAAACCGTGCTCGTTTATACTTCTACTTGTGCAAGTCTCAAGTTTGCAAGCGCAGGTCTTAGGAATACCGACATTCAACTGGCAGGGTGAAGCATTAAAATCCTCATCTCAAAAAGTAATAGCTCTGCTTGCTTACTTGGCTGTGCAGAGCGAACCTGTAAGCCGAGACCTAGTAGCAGAACTTTTATGGAGTGTAGGTAAGTACCATAATGTACGGCAAGCCCTTTTTAACTTACGAAGTCTACCTGGAGCTCAAGAATGGCTAAAAGATGACAATGCCATTTACATACAGGTAAAGACTGATCTTAGTGTTTTTGAAAAGGCTGTTCAGACTAAAGACTATAAGCAGGCACTAAGCCTCTATAAAGGAACCCTTCTAGAAGACATTAAAGTGCGCGGTGCACCCGTATTTACTGACTGGCTTGAACAGGAAAGAGCACGCATAGCTGCTTTATATCAAAAAGCACTTTCAGGTCGTGCAGATGAGCTTGCCAACAATCAGCATTATGAACAAGCTATAGAACTCTACACAAAAAGAATAGCTGAAGATGCTCTCGATGAAACAAGCCAACAAAAACTCATTAAGCTCGAGTTTGCTAGAGGTCAACCGCGTGTAGCGTTAGACCTCTACGAGCAGTACAGGCGTCAGCTTATAGAAGATTTGGGTGTTGAGCCACTTAGTGAGACACAACACCTAGCTACTGAAATTAAACAAGTTTTACACCAACAATTAATTGAAACGCCTGTTCAAGTGAGCTATGCGCTGCCAGACTATTCAAGTAGATTTATTGGTCGAAATGAAGAGCAAGCTCAGCTAACAAGATATTTACAAACAGCACGATTAGTTAGCATAGTTGGAACAGGTGGTGTAGGTAAGACACGTTTAAGCATTCAAGTTGCTGAGCAGCTTCACGAAGCTTTTAAAGACGGCATATGTTTTATTCCGTTAGCTGCTACAACAAACGCTGAGTTTATTGTTTTACCCATAGCAGATAGTTTAGGGCTAGACCTGTCAAACCGTCTTCATCATGAAAGCCAACTGCTGGACTTTCTTAGAGAAAAAGAGCTACTCCTTATTTTTGACAATGCTGAACATCTGCTTGACGGTTTAGGCTTACTAGATCAACTACTAGATAACTGCCCTAAACTATCACTCCTAGTTAGTTCACGCGAGCCACTAGGCTTCGAAGAGAAACAGCTCGAGTTAAGAGGTTTAGCTTATCCGGTAATACAAGAGCTTTCTGCTAAACCTTATGAGGCTGTTGAGCTTTTTGTTGAACTTGCCAGACAGGTTGATTCGCACTTTCAACTAGATGTCCAAAATGAGCTAGACATTATTCGTATTTGTACACTGCTAGAAGGTTTACCTTTGGCTTTAGAGCTAGCTGCTGCCTGGGTTACAACGCTAAGCCTCGATGAGATTGCTAACGAAATTGAAAAAAATTTAAATTTACTAAAAGACGGTAGCTTTGAAAAACCAAAACGACAACGAAGCTTGCAGGCAACGTTTGATTACTCATGGACCTTACTGACAGATGTCGAGCAGAAAGCCATAGTTAGCCTAGCCGTATTTAAAAGTGGCTTTAACCAAGATGCTGCAGAAAAAGTCACGAACAGTTCACTACGAACCCTACTTGCTCTAAGTAAAAAATCATTACTAAGAAAAGAACCAGGGCGTTTCACTATACTCGAGCTTATAAGACAGTGTGCTTTAGAGAAAGTCGAACACAGTAGTCCGATTTTTACAAAGCATAGTGCCTATTTTGCTACGCTTGTTAAGACACATAGCAACAAGTTCAAGGTAGATGAGCAAAAACAAGTTCGCCAACTATTTGCCCTAGAAAACGATAATATTGTGCAGGCATGGCAGTACATAGTAGAACAAAAAGATGAAACACGTTTACTAAGTTCGCTAGCAGGATTCTATCAGTTTTTCAAAATCAGGGGCCTTGGCTTACAAGCATATAAAGCGTTTAAAACTGCAATCTCTAGCTTTAGTGAAGAGCCGCTGCATAGTCACCTAAAGTTACGAGCTGCTGCATTTGCAAATCGCCTGGCCCATATTGAAGACGCGCATCAGTTACTTAAAGAATGCCAAGCTTACTTTAATCAACATCAAAACTATGCTGATTACGCGTTTACGCACTTGTGTTTAGGAGATAACGCCTATTTAAGAGATGACTATGATGAAGGAGAAGGTCATTACACTACATCTTTACAAAGCTACCAAAGCCTAAAAGACTCGCGTGGTATTGGCCTATCACTAGATGGCTTAGGAACCATAGCTTTTGCGCGCGGTGATTTTCTTAAAGCCAAAGACTATTACAAACAAAGCCTTGAACTCGCCAAGCAAAGTGAAGATGCACGTAATATTCTTATTGGCCTAAAAAATACAGGCATTGGGCACGCAGTAACGGGTGGCTACGAAACAGCCAAAGCGCATCTCGAAGAGACTGTAAGCCAAGCCAGAAGTTTAGAAGATAAGCGTATGCTCGTATCTGCACTTAATAACCTTGGAAAAATTTATACCAGTGTAGCAATGCCCCAAGAAAGCCGAAAAGCCTTTGAAGAATGTATTTATTTAAGCCGTGAGATAGGTGCGCGCTGGAATACAGCCTTAGCACTCAGCAATCTAGGAGAGCTCGAGTATTTCGAAAAGAATTATGACGCTGCGAGTTATTTGTATGCAGATGCGTTACGTCTTTTTGAGGCACTTGACCATAAGCGTGAACATGTATTAACTAAGCGTCGTATTGCTGATACAGAGGTGATTAAAGGTAATTTGAGAATTGCTTGGCAGTACTACACTGAAGTGCTGCAAGATGCCAAGGAATTAGATGCTAACGCTTACATGCTTGATGCTATTGAAGGTATGGCGGACATTCTGCTTAGGCAAGCTAACACGAGTGATTATGCGGCATTATTACTTGTATTTGTAATGAATCACCCCAATGCAGAAGAGGGTACAAAAATACGCGCCACAGAATTGCTACACCCTTTAGATCTATCTGAAGGAGAATTGAGTACCCTAACAAAGAAAGCAACTCCTTTGTTACTAAGCGTGCTCAGCGAAGAATTACTTACTACAGTTCTAACTTTTTGACGCTCTTTTAACGCCTCTGATTTATCTTTATATCAAGAAGCAAATGCTTCGTGATTGAAAGGAGAAAGGTATGACTAAGCGTTTACGTTTTTTGTTTTTGATTGTGGTTTTAGGTTTGGGGTTTACACTGGTTGCTTGTAGCACTACACAAGCACCAAGTTCTTCAGAAATGCCCAGTGACCCGTCTGACCTCGACCCATCTGACCCAAGTGATCCTTCTGACCCTGCTGAACCAAGTGACCCAGCACAACCCACTTCAGGACTAACTCAAATAGGATTTTTTGAACTCAGTGAAAGCCAACTAAGCAAAGAAATCTCTGCAACAGCTGGCTTTATGCAGTACGACACGGCACTGCCAACAAACCTACCTGATAATCCTTTAGTAGCAACCGTTGATACTTGCGAAGTATTTAAGTCAGGTGACGAACAACCCCTCATTCCAATACCAGATGATATTGACATTAACTTCAGCACCATTAGCGCCGGAGACAGCCTAAGCCTAAACTCGAGTGCCGGAGTGTACGCAACATTAGAAAAGCAAAATGCTTTTGGTTTTACGATTTACAATGCCGAAGAACTCAGTGACATTCCTGCCGGCTTAACACTCACAATCCCCGGAGATGAATTTCCAGCATTTAGCAACATAAGCATTCCAGATATTTCTGGCTTTAGCATGACAAGCCCAAGCTCAACTGCAACTATCACCCCAACAACAAGCTTCACTTGGCAATCAGGTAGCGTTGCAGACGCTGTCGTCGAACTCGAGTTCTTAACGATTGACTTAAGTACTTTTGATACGATTATTGTGACTTGTAGTGCAAAAGATGATGGTGCGTTTAGCATTCCTGCTGCCACACAAGCAGAAATGGGTGCAGACTTTAGCGCAACAGGGTATACAGCGAGCCGTATTGTTTACAGTATTCAAA
>CAYGTA010000187.1:0-3051 GCA_964352605.1 uncultured bacterium
CTAGTTGCTCAAAATGATTGGGTTAGTAGAGAAGAGCTTTTGCTGCTCTTCTGGCCAGAAGATGACGAAGCCAATGCAAGAAACAAGCTTAGGCAACTCGTACATAAAACAAAAAAACAAGCCTACGCTGCAACACTCGAGCTTGAAGAAAATCGTTTACGATTGTGTCTAAACAATGATTTGCAAGCCTTTAAAGAAGCCTTTGAACAAGGTGACTGGCAGCAAGTCTTAAGCCTTTATAAAGGTGATTTGCTAGAAGGTGAACAAGCTAAAAACCTGCCAAATTATCAAGAATGGCTTGAGCTTAGACGCGATGAATATATGCAAATGTGGCGTGAAGCTAGCCTAAATTACGCTGAGGTTTTAGCTGAGCAAAGTAACTTCATAGATGCAAATAAGGTTTTACAAGCAGTACTCGAAAAAGATTTACTTGCTGAAGAAGTTTTGCACTTATACCTGAAATATGCACTTAAGGCAGGGCAAAGGCAAGAAGCTTTACGGTTATATGAACGCTTTAAAAGCCATTTAAAGCAAGACTTACAAATGGAGCCTTTAGAAGAAACACTCGAGCTTGTTGAAAAACTAAAAACGCATACGGAAAAATCAGAACTTAGTCTTACAGCTAAGCCTTTTGAAAAGACTATTGAACAAAAAGTGCAAGGACGACCTGATTTACCAAGCTACGCTACTGCTTTTGTCGGGCGTGACGTTGAAATAGTTGAAATTACAAATTTGTTAGAGACCGAAGCTAGGCTTATTAGTATTTTGGGAATAGGGGGAATAGGTAAAACAAGACTTGTACTTGAGGTTGCCCGTCAGGCAAAACATCAATTTAGAGATGGGGTTATTTATTTGCCCTTAGCAGCCTTAAGCTCAGCAGAGTACTTTGTTAACTACTGCTTAGAATGCCTTGGAATTACACCTTATCCACAACTTAAGCCCGAAGAGCAAATGCTAAGCTACGCGAAAAACCATGAGCATTTATTCGTTTTTGATAATTTTGAACACCTAATAAAAGCTAAAGATATAATTACAAAGCTACTAAGTGCCTCATCCAAGTCAAAAATCATCATTACCTCAAGAGAAAATCTAAACCTAAGTGCAGAACACAGCTATGAACTCAAAGGACTAAGCGTACCTAAAACGCACGATTCTATAGAAGCTTACGACGCAATACAACTCTTTATAAAAAGTGCGAGACGAGCCAATAGAAACTTCAGCCTAGATGAAACGACGGCACCAGAAATAGTCAAACTATGCAACCTTCTAGAAGGAAGCCCCTTAGCTATTGAACTTGCCGCAGCATGGTCACGATTACTAAAGCCCCACGAAATTACAGAAGAACTCGAGCGTAATCTTGATTTCTTGGAAACCGAAATGGATGACATGCCAGAGCGGCATAGAAGCGCAAGGGCTGTCTTTGAGCATTCATGGAATTTACTCAATCCTCAAGAGCAAGAACTCCTGAAGAAGCTTTCAGTGTTCCAAGGGGGATTCACTAAAGAAGCAGCTCAAACCGTAGCAAATGCTAATTTAAGAATACTACTATCACTCGTTAATAAATCCCTATTAAATAGAAACCAACAAGGACGCTTTTTAAGGCATGTTCTTGTACAGCAATACAGCAAAGAGAAACTCTCGCAAGACAAAACACTTGAACTAGCCACAAAACAAAAACACGCTGACTACTACCAAGAATTAATAGACGAAAAACATGAATCTAGTAGCTACGAAGCGCAACTTGCCTACATAGAAAGACTCGAGCGTGAGCATAGTAATTTGAGGCTAGCGCTTGATTGGCAATTAACACAAACTAATCTTGAGGCAAGCTTTATGTTTACGAGTAACATGAGTTTCTTTTGGGAGTGGCAGTGTTACTTTGATGAAGCCTGCTTTTACTTGCAACAAACCCTTAAGAATGCCCAAAGCCAAGAACAAAGACAAAGTTTGAGTTATGCAATAACGCTTCAAAACTCAGCAGCCTTTAGCTACTTCAAAGGAAACTTAGAACAATCACAAGCACTTGCTAAACAAGCCTTTACACTTTTTCAGCAGAATACTAATGAAGCAGGCCAGTGCGATACAAGCTGGCTAGCGGCACGCATCTATCATTCGCAAGGAAACTACACAGAAGCCAAGAGTCAAATAGAACAAAGTTTAAATCTAGCTAAAGCTCTTAACGATGACTACCGAAAAGCTCGAGCTTTAACAAAACTAGCAGGTGTTTATGAGCGTTTAGATAATCATGATCTTGCTTATCTTCATTTAGAAGAGGCATTAAGTCTATTTAAGAACCTAAATAATTTAAAAGGTGTTGCAGATTGCCTTTATCAAATGGGGGTCATTCATTTCTTGAATGCAGACTATAAAATTGCACAGCAACGCCTAGAAGAAAGCGTGTCGATTGCCGAGCCCTTAAACTATCAAATGCGTTTGGTAGATGCTAAAAACAATCTAGGTAATATTTATAGGGAGCAAGCTAACTACATTCAAGCGCAACCCTACTATGAGCTGTCTTTGGAAATAGCCCAAAAAATTGGTGATACCGTTGGTGTTTCTTTTGCCTTAGATAATCTAGGTTTAATTATTAGAGAACAAGGCAGACCTGCTCAAGGAAAACCCTACATACAAGAATCTTTAAGACTCAGACAAGGCTTTAAAGATAACTGGGGTATAGCATCTTGCATACACCGAATTGCCGCTATAGAAGCTGAACTTGGCAAGGCAAAAACTGCGGTGACCCTTTGGGGTGTAAGTGAAAAGCTTTGGCAAGGCTTGAACTCACCTAAGCCTAAGACTTACCACAAGAGGTTTGAAAGAGATTTAGACATGGCAAAACGCCAGCTCTCACAAACAGAATTTGAAATTGCGTTTCAACAAGGTCAAGAAATGCCTTTAGAAAATGCCATTGAGCTAGCTTTAAATAGCGAAAAAGATGACAACCAAAAGCAACTTGTTTGACCCAGTAGAAGATAAGCGTGTTGTTTTCGGCACTATTTTATGAGAGTAGCTATCACTATAAGAGATGCTAAAGCGTTATAGAGCCTTTTG
>CAYGTA010000187.1:3151-8831 GCA_964352605.1 uncultured bacterium
GAGTAGACATATATCGACCAAGCCGATGTTGCGTTTAACTTGAAAACTGCTATATGTTATTTGTGCGCATGCCGTTAGTGTTGCAATGTTACGCTTAGGTGTTTGCAAAAGATGCATGCGTGGGGGAGAAGCTAAGGGAGTTTTTATGTCAAATGTTGATACCCTAAAATTATTAGGAAGTCTATTAGGAAGTGGTGCAGCGTCACAAGGGACAGGAGCTAGTATTTTACAATCTGTTCTAGGTTCTGCCATGGGTGGTCAATCACAAAGCAGTGGTGGTTTGGGTGGTGTTTTAGGTGCAGTGTTGGGTGGTTCACAGCCGCAACAAGCTCAGCAGTCTTCTGGTTTAGGTAGTGTATTAGGTGCAGTGCTAGGCGGTTCACAACCGCAACAAGCTCAGCAACCACAAGCAGCTGCTGGCTTAGCGGGCTTAGCTGGTTTACTTGGTGGAGGTGGATCTTCTGGCTTAGGGGGCTTGTTAGGTGCAGCTATGGGTCAATATGGAGATGCTCAAGCAGGGCAGGCTACGCAAGCAACGCAGTGTAATCACTTACCACAAGGTGTTTCACAGTCAGAAGCAAGTAGTCAAGCAGAAGTTTTACTTAAAGCCATGATTAATGCGGCTAAGTCAGATGGTCGTTTTGATGCCAAAGAAGAGCAAGCTATTTTGGGTAAATTAGGTAATGTTACTCAAGAAGAAGTTGATTATATTCGTACAGAACTAGCTAAGCCACTTGATGTTCAGGCGTTTGCACGAACCATTCCTAGAGGTTTAGAGCAGCAAGCTTACAGCATGTCACTTATGGCGATTGATTTAGATAGTCAAGCTGAAGCGCAGTACTTAGACCAACTTGCTAAAGCTATTGGTATAAGTCAAGAAATGAGTAATCAAATTCATCAGCAGATGGGTGTACCTGTTTTATACAGCTAAGTAGAAGCTAAACAATGCTAATTTACCCCGCGAGCAATCGCGGGGTTTTTTGTAAGAAAACTGTAATACCAAGCCTGCTATAACCAGCATAAGTTAACTCAGTAATTCGTGGTTGAAAATTGAATTAATGGAGTGGAGTGGGCTTTGCAGAAATCTAAACAAAAGAAAATACTAACCAAAGGATTCTCACTCATAGAAATCCTTGTCGTCATCGCTATATTAAGTGTCTTTGCGTCACTAACCTTTGTATCAGGTCGCCGCGTCATGCAGTCACAAGACCAACTCGCAGCCATATCCATACTCAAACAAAGCCTCATAAGAGCATCCCTAAGTGCAAACGCCAAAGGAAAACAACTCGAGCTTAAACAAACAGGCTCGAGTATTAAGCTTATAGATGGCACAAAAACACTCGAGCAGTTTGATTTGCCCCTAGGGTTTAGTGTGAATTGGCCTGATTTGGTGTTTCGTGAGTCGGGTTTGATTGATGTGACGAGTTTGGGTAGCAATACTATTTTGCTTCAAGGGCCTAAACAGACTTATGAACTTAAGATTTCACTGATTGCTGAGATGAAAGCGGAGTTAATTCCATGAGACATGTAAAGGGTTTAAGTATTATTGAAGTGATTATGGCGGTTGCGGTTATTGCGGTTATGTTTGCGGTTTTAACGCCTGCCTTAATTGATAATAGTAAACGAACTGCAGTTACGGGGCAGAGCGCGCAGGCGTCACTACTGCTTAACTTTTTTGTTCGTCAGGTGGTGGGGGGTAACAGTGCTGTTCTTGCTTATGAAGCGACGCCACTAAGTTGGACTTATGGTGAATTGACAAATGCTTCGTTTGGCTTAGCTACTGAAAATGATATTGCTAATCCTGATTTATATCAATTGACGGTTATAAATGAAGGTGTTGTTAATTATTTAGGTGCTGAAGCTGTGCAGTACAAAACAGAAGTTTGTTTTATGCAGCAAGGGCAAGAGAATTGTATTCACGCAACTACGCTTGGCCCTGGCCCGATATCAACGGGTATAGGTTCTTATCTTCCAGGAATTAATTAAGGTGCGCTTATGACCAAAACATCTGGTTACAGTATGGTTGAAATGCTTGTTGCAACTGCCATTTTGGGCATTGTCTTAGCTATGGCGTCACAAGGCATTGTGCTTAGCTTAAAGTTTCACCGTAATCAACAAGCGGTCGTCACAGCGCAATCAAAATTACGACAAGTGAATGCTGCTATTAGTCAAGAGTTAAGGTCGGCTGCTTTAGGGGGCCTATCTGACTTTCCAGTTGTTAGTAATAGCCAAGGCATCTCTTTTATGCTTTTAGATGGCGGTACAGGCTATCAAGTTATTAACAGTTCAGCATCAAGCCTAGATTTTGTTGCAGATGCTTCTGATACAAGTGACTTAGGCATAGCAAGTCAACCAGAATTTTTGTTGGTAGACTCAAAAGGAGAAGCTGTTGTGCTTGCCTATACAGCCTCAACAAACCTGAGTTCTTCAGGTAGTAATGTATTTCAACTCAATTACAAAAATTGCTCAGATATAACAACAAGTAGTGATCTTTTGTTATTCCCAATGCAAGCAGTAGGCTTTAGATACGACGCTACTGACAAAGTGCTTTACCGAGTAGATGGCAATAATACAGAACTTCCACTGGCGTTTGATTTAAGTAGTTTTGTAATAAACCCAGTGCTAAATGCAGCAGGAACAGAAACTATTCGTCTTGAAATTACCAGTACGGCTGAATATTTAACAGTGGGTGGGCAAACTAAAGAAAAAACATCCTCAGGTCAAGTTGACTTACCCCAGAGTGACTCGAGTACGTTTAATAGGCGTATCAAAGGAGTGAAGGTATGCAGTTAAATAAAACCAAAGGGGTAGCCATGATAGCGGCCCTTTCGCTTATGGTTATAGCGGCAGGCGTTATTGCTTATCTTTTTGCTAACAGCATGAATGAAATTAGAAGTAGTGGTAATAACGTTGCGGTTGTGCAATCGCTTGCGTTAGCACGTGGGGGGGCTACGATTAGTAACGTTATTTTAAAGAATCAAGTTAAAGACATGCTCATTACCATTGTTGAAAACGAGTCTAACTACACGGCTTACTATCCTTTTGGTCAGGGCGTAGCAGGTGAAGGGCCTAGCCCACAGTCTGTTATTAGTGAGTTAAAGACAAAAGTGATTTCTGAGCTGCAAACAGATGTAGATGCACTTATTTGTAACCAAAATCTAGATTATAAAAACACAACAGGTACTGTGGCCGTAAGAATCTACTTTACAGATACTGCTTGTGGTACGCCTTTGCCAAGCAAAACTAAGCTTGGTGCAGGTCGATTTGTTGAAGGTAAAAAATACGCTATTCCTTTTGTTTTGGTATCTGAAGCAATGGTAGGTCAGTACAAACGCAATATTGTGATTCAAGGTGAATATCAGTTTAATACAGGTGGAGAAAAATTCTCAAAGTACGCGCTCTTTACCAATAAGCACGAAGCCCCTGACGGTAGTGATGTTTGGTTTACTGGCGAAACACTCTTCGGTGGTCCTGTGCATACCAACGAGTACTTTAGATTTTATAATGAGCCTTGGTTTGGAGGTACGGTAACCAGTGCGGGTTGTAGTAACCCTGACGCTGCTATTGCTTCAGCATCTGACCCAGAAAACATTAGTTGTGGTGATAGTCAAGGTGCTAAGTTTTACAGCACAAATCCTCAGTTTATCTCAGCAGATGATCTTGCTTTAGGTGTACCTACGGGTACAGATAGCCCTGTATTTGCATCAGGTGCAGTTGAATATAAATCAAATGTCATTGCCCTGCCTGATAATGCTTTTGAACAAAAAACAGCAGCCCAAGATAGTGGTCTTTACTTTCCGTCAGATCTTTATAGTTTAAAGCTCTTTGCTGCAGATGCGACCGGAAACCTCTTAACCAAAACAACTTCAGGTTGGACCCCAACTGCGACGTACCAGTATATAGAAAGTTGCACCACAGCAACAAGCTGTACAACTTACCGTTTCAATGCGAACGGTGACCTTTATGAACAAAATACTGATGGTAGCTGGCCTACAATTGCAATAGAGACAGACTTTAATGGTGTTATCTACGCAGAAGGAGACATAGACCGCCTCTCAGGTCCTGATAGAACGGTAGCTACAAGTACAGACCCTGACTTAGCACCCCCTGCTTTAGCAGCCTTTAGCCAAATAACAGTTGTTAGTGAAAATGATACTCGCATAACAGGCGATTTGAAATACGAAGATGAACCCTGTACAGGTACACCTGTAAGAGAAACTGACGGCAGTGTTACAGCTGCAACGTGCGATAATGTAGCAGCTAGAAATGTCTTAGGTGTCTACACGTCTGATGGTGACATTTTGATTGGTAATCAAAACACTACAGATGTAACTTTAAATGCGCCAGATAATATAACCATACATGCATCACTTATGAGCGCTAAAGGTGTTGTTACTGTAGAAAACTACAACATTGGTTTAAGTCGCGGTAGTGTAAACCTATTAGGCGGAATCATAGAAAATAACTACGGTGCATTTGGAACTTTTGACGCAGCAACAGGTAACTTTAAATCAGGGTTTTCAAGAAGCTTTACTTATGATGAGCGCCTCGCAGATAATGTTGCCCCACCTTTCTTTCCAACAACAGGAAAAAACGGTGTAACCAACGCTTTTGCAGTGAGCTTTGCTCAAAGAGAACAAGTTTACTAAACGCCGAGTAGTTCCAGAAAGTCTCAAAGTCTTTACACACTTATAATCCAACTTAGTATTAAACTCCATTTTAAATCTCAACCAAAATCAAAAGGAAGCTTGGTATTTACCAAGCTTCCTTTTTTGTTAAGACCTTGTTAAGACCTCTTTTCTAAGCTTTAGCTAGGAAAAAAGGAGACAAACATGTTTTTGACCATAACGATATTCGAAGTAATCTTAGGGCTCGGCCTAGCAATTTATTTAGTTAATAAACTGGTAAAGAAAAGCGCAGCTAAATTTCTCTACCCTAAACGCACCCTACCTAAAGAAAGCCCCGCAGATTACGGGCACTATTACGAAGAAGTACAGTTTCGTAGTGCAGATGGTTTGCAGTTAGGAGGCTGGTTTATTCCTGCAAAAAGACAAGACAAAAGCACCCTTTTATTTGTACACGGCTTAAAAGGAAACAGAGGATCTTTGCTGCCACAAGCAAACGAACTCATTGCCCGTGGTTACGGCGCACTCCTTATTGATTTAAGAAATCACGGGGTGAGCCAGGGCAGCGTGACCAGCATGACGGTTCAAGAAATCTTTGATATTGAAGGATCAATTAGCTACCTAAAAACGAGAACAGATGTAAACCTCACGAACCTAGGGGTCATTGGTCACTCTTTAGGAGCATCTACCGCCATAAGAGCAGCTGCAAGGCAACAAGATATAAAGTTTGTGGTAGCACAAGCTGCCTTTGCTGATCTTTGTGAAAGCATGCACCAAGCAGCTCGAGCTCTTACAGGCTTGCCTGCTAAAAGTAAGCTGGCAGCTAAGCTTGTGCATCCTTTTGTTTACCTTATGATTCGTTATGCTAAAAAGCAGGTGGGTGTCGAACCAAGAAACATAAGCCCTCTGCGTGATCTTAAGCAAATGCCAAGCAAACCTATGCTTTTTATGCATGGTTTAAATGACACAACAATTGATTCTCTAAATAGTGAGAAGCTTTTTGAACATGCTAAAGGTGATAAGAAGCTTATTTTGTTAGAAGATATGGATCATGC
>CAYGTA010000188.1:0-8794 GCA_964352605.1 uncultured bacterium
TTATACTGCTTGGCCTTGTTAAAGATTTAATAAAGTCAGGATGGGTTAGACGGGATAAATAATGACTTTCTTGCGAATGGACTTTATTTAAAATTCAACCTGGTGATGCAGTATTAGCTAATGCGAAGGGCTGTGCTTAATGACCTTCGCTAGATACTCGAGCTTTTGTCAACTTCAGGTTTATTTTTTGTGTTTTTGTAACATTCTTGTAACATTTACTCGTTAAGCTTTAACTTAAGTACGTTGATTCCCCATCTCCTTCCCTATGGTTTTTTCCGTAGGGTATTTTTTTGTCATGATTTTGTTAGAGCTTGTCAGCTATGCTTTTAATTGGATGCACGATCCATTCTTTTCGCTCTATGATTATCTTTTGAAGCATAGGGCGTTTTTTTATTCCTTAGCGTTTGGTTTGCTTACAGGCTCGAGTGTGGTGCTAGTCTTTTATGCTTGTGCTTGGCTAGCGTTATCTTTAAGCGCAACTTGAGTTTCTTCTGCTTTGGGGCGCTTGAAATGCATGTAGTGGCCTGCGCTGGTTGTGGTGTGGGTGACCAAATCCCAACCGTCATCGCCTACAGCCATAAGGAGTTCGGGTAGGGTGCGCACCAATCGCTCTTCGTAGTCTGGCTTCATGGCTGTGCCGTCTACCATTAGGTATGAGAATTCTTGGTTTCTGGCTCGGCTTTTAAAGGAGAATCTGACAGATAGGTATTCTAAAGCTAGGTGAGTCATGACCCCTAGCTTAGTAAGTTTTTGTCTCGCTGTCATCCTGCCTTAGTATGATTTTAAGCTTAAGGTTCTTTTGGACGCTTAAAATGCATGAGATGGTAAGCGTCACTCATAACAATATGAGTTGTCAATTCCCAACCGTCATCACCTGCTAGTACAAGTAATTCTGGCAAGTTATTCACAACATCCTTTTCAATGGGGTTGAGTTTTGCACCATCTACAGCTAGGTTCATGAATTCTTTGGTTACCCCTAAGCCTTTAAACTGAAAGCGGACAGATAAGTATTCCCAGGTTTGTCTCATGCTCTTTAGTTTATTTCTTCTAATACCTCAATGTCTGCACTGTTAGGTACAGCTGCAGCTTGCGCAAGTAAGCTTGGGCCTTGCTTGTTTTCTAGTACATTCATAATGTCTGCAAGTACAGCACTAGCTGTTTCTTTACCGCCTGCTCCTGCACCTGTTATGAATATGTCGCCTATAGCATCACCTTTGTAGAAGAGGGCATTTTTGTTACTTGCAGCTGTTGCCATAGGGTGACTTAAGGGTAAGAACACGGGTCTTACTTTGACTTGCCATCTGTTTGCTTGTGGGTAGATAGAACCAAGTAGGCGTATGCGACCTTGCCTATTTATGGCATCTTGCATCATTTGAGGACTTAAATTTTGTATGCCTTTGGTATTGGTTTGAACACTTTCCCAACTTAGCTTCGGGTCAAAAGCAAGGCGTGCTAAGACCGTGAGTTTATGCGCCGCATCAAAGCCACCGACATCGAGTGTAGGGTCTGCTTCTGCGTAACCTAAGCGCTGCGCCTCTGCTAAAGCCTCTTGGTAGCTAACGCCATTTTCTAGCTCACTAAGCATGTAGTTACATGTGCCATTTAAAATAGCGTGAAGTTCAAGCGGACTCGAGCCTCTAAGGGCGTTCGTTAAAGGGCCAATGACGGGTGTACCTGCCATGACTGCTGCTTCGAAATGTAATTGACCTTTTTTTAGGTAAGGCTCGAGTTCTTGCCAGCGTTCTGCTAGTACGGCTTTGTTGGCTGTCACTACACTTTTGCCTGCTTTTAGTGCTTCTAAGGTTAAGTTACCGGCTTGCTCTGTGCCACCCATAAGTTCTACCAGAATGTCACAGTTATCTAAGACTTCTTGTGGGTTTTTGGTGAGTGCTTCTGGCTTTAAACCGTCACGGGTTTTGCTTGTATCTCTTACGAGAGCTTTGGTTATGGTTGCGTTTAGGTTTCTTGTGTTTATGATTTGTGCTAACGCTGAACCAACAGTGCCTGCACCTAGTAATCCGAGTCGTTTCATGGCTGCAAGATTAACATGTAAAAAATTAAAATGGAAAAATTAGAATATTCTTTTTACTTTCCACTTTTCAGCTTTAACTTTTCACGAATTACTCGTTGCTAGTTAGTTCTCACTTTTCGCTCTTTTGTTTCATACTCGAGCTTTTACTGGCATTTAGTTGTTCACGCCTTAAAGACCAAACTTGATACAACCACACTCATATCTATTGACAATGGTTAGTTTGATTGCTATACTCTTCTGCGTGAAAGACTTGCGTCTTGTTATATCAGATTATTGGCGCACAAATAAACAAATCCGTTACTAATAAAGGAGTAAGAAAAATGGCTAAAGCCGTAGGAATTGATCTTGGAACCACAAACAGTGTTATTGCCATTATGGAAGGTGGCGAACCCACTGTTCTCGTAAACACCGAAGGAAACCGTACAACCCCCTCTGTCGTTGCATTTAAAGATGACACCCGCATGGTTGGTCAGGTTGCCAAACGTCAAGCTGTACTCAATGCAAAAAACACCTTGTTTGAAATGAAACGCTACATGGGTCAAACATGGGATGAAATCAAAAAAGAAGCAGAACGTAGCCCTTACGAAGTGGTAAAAGGTGACGACGGTGGTGTTCGTTTTGTTATAGATGACAAAAAATTCACCCCTGAAGAAATTAGCGCCATGGTGCTTCAAAAACTCGTTGATGATGCCAGTGCTATCTTAGGCGAAAAAATCACCAAAGCCGTTATTACTGTACCCGCTTACTTTAACAACTCTCAGCGTGAAGCCACTCAAAATGCAGGCCGTATTGCTGGTTTAGAAGTACTGCGTATTGTTAACGAACCAACAGCTGCTGCGCTTGCTTATGGTTTAGACAAAAAAGGTAACGAAACTGTATTGGTCTTTGACCTTGGTGGTGGCACTTTTGACGTAAGTATTTTAGAAGTAGGCGACGGCGTCTTTGAAGTGCGCTCAACCAGTGGTGATACCCATCTTGGTGGTAGTGACTTTGACTATGCCATTGTTACTTGGTTAGCAGATGACTTTAAAAAAGAATACAACGTTGACCTTCGTAAAGATAAGCAAGCCTTACAGCGTCTTATTGAAGCTAGCGAAAAAGCTAAAATTGAACTTTCAGGCTTACCTGAAACCACCATTAGCTTGCCTTTCATTGCCATGGACCCAGCTTCAAACGCACCTCTTTACCTAGAGAAAAAACTAAGCCGTAGCAAATTCGAAGAAATCATCAAGCCTTTACTTGACCGCATCAAAGGTCCTGTAGAAGCAGCCATTAAAGACGCAAAACTCTCTAAAGGCGAAATTGATGAAGTTATCTTGGTCGGTGGCTCAACTCGAGTTCCTGCAGTTAAAGCCATTGTAAAAGACATTCTTGGTAAGGAACCCAACCAAACGGTTAACCCTGACGAAGTAGTCGCACTTGGTGCTGCTGTTCAAGCTGGTGTTCTAACAGGTGATGTTGATGACATTGTTCTTTTAGATGTAACTCCACTCTCACTTGGTGTTGAAACCAAAGGTGGCGTTTTCACTAAGCTTATTGACCGCAACACTACCGTTCCTGTCAAAAAATCAGAAACCTTCACTACCGCCGAAAACAACCAAACGGGTGTAGAAGTACACGTGCTTCAAGGTGAACGAAGCATGGCAAATGATAATAAATCATTAGGTCGCTTTAAATTAGATGGCATTCCTCCAATGATGGCAGGTATGCCCCAAGTAGAAATTACCTACGATATTGATGCGAACGGTGTACTTCATGTAACCGCTAAAGAGAAATCAACCAGCAAAGAAGCGAACATCACTATTCAAAACACGACAACCTTAAGTGATGAAGAAGTTGATCGTATGGTAAACGAAGCTCAAGCAAATGCTGAAGCTGATCAAATGGCTAAAGAAAGTGCTGAGGCTAAAAATCAGCTTGAAAGCATGAAGTCACAAGCACAGCGCATTTTAGATGAAACTGAAAATGCCAGTGATGATGACAAGGCCAGCCTAAAAGACGCCATTGCCGAAGCTGAAGTTACTTTAGCAAGTGACAGTGCTGACAAAGCAAGTCTAGAAGCAGCTACACAAGCACTCGCAGCCAAACTTCAAGCCTTCCAGCAAGCTAACGCGCCACAAGAAGAAGGTAGTGCTGAAGGTGCAGATTCAAGCGAAAATGCAGATGATGACGAAGATGTCATAGATGCTGACTTTAAACCTGCCGACTAAACCTTAGGCTTTTAGAGCCCTTGACAGAATGCGCTTAAACAAAAGCGCATTCTGTAAAAACTACCCAATCTAAAGGAAAAAGCCTATGAATGAAAATGAAACCAAAGAAGACTTACTAGAAGGCATAGAAGCCGAAACCCAAACGCTAGAAGAAAACCTAGAAGAGGCAAACTCGAGCGAGGATGACGAAATTAATATTTTCAGAAGTGAACTCAGCAAAACGCAAGAAGCCTTAGAGAAAGCCCAAGCTGAAGCTGAGGATTTCAAAGGCAAGCACATGCGTGCGCTTGCTGAAATGCAAACCATCCGCCGTCGTGTGAGTGCCGATGTTGAGCGTGCCCGTAATCAGGGTGCAGATAGCGTTATTTTGAGTGTCATTCCTGTTTATGATGACCTGCGTCGTGCCCTTGAAGCTGCCGGTGAAGACCCTAGCAGCATCATTCCTGGCATTGAGCAAGTACGCGTAAGCTTAAAACGCAATTTAGAAAGTGTCGGCATAAAAGAAATGGGCGCAGCAGGGGATGACTTCAACCCAGAACTTCATGAAGCCCTAACTGCCATGCCAACAGAAGATGAAAACTTAAAAGGTAAAATTGCCCAAGTATTTGAATCAGGCTTTATGAAAGATGAGCGTGTGATTCGAGTCGCAAGGGTTGTTGTTTACGCAGATTAAATCAAAGCCAAGTAACCATGTTTCCCCCCTGAAAGGAGGTGTCTCGTGTCTCAATACAAAGATTACTACAAATTACTAGGTGTAGATAAATCCGCTTCGCAAAAAGAAATTAAAAGCGCTTTTCGTAAGCTTGCAGCTAAACATCATCCTGATAAAAACCCAAATAACCCTGCAGCTGAAGAAAAATTTAAAGAAATAAACGAAGCTTACACGGTGCTACAAGACGAAGAAAAACGTAAATTCTACGATCAGTACGGCACAGCAGGTGGGCAGCCTCCTTTTGGTACAGGTGGCTTTGGTGGCAATGTCAACCCAGAAGATTTTGCTGGCTTTAGTGACTTCTTTCAAACGCTTTTCACTGGCAGTGGAGGCTTTAGTGGTGCAGGTGGCAGACGCACAAGTGCAGACCCGTTTGGTACCTTTGGTCAACAAAGAGCACCTCAACGTATGGAAGCCAACCTTGATATAGACCTGATGCAGGCCTACCATGGTGGCGAAACCAGCATAACGGTAAATGGCCGTCGTTTAGACATAAACATTCCCAAAGGTGCCCGTGATGGTTCAAAATTACGTTTAAGAGGCCAAGCACCCAGCGGTGGCGACCTCTACCTCATCTTAAAACTCAAAAAGCACAGTAACTTTAAATTAGATGGTGACACCATTCGCGTTGTGGTAGATGTACCTGACTACAAAGCTGTACTAGGTGGCAGTGTACGCGTACCCACCTTAGATGGTGATGTCGAAATGACTTTACCTAAAGGCACACCCTCAGGTAGAAGCTTAAGACTAAAAGGTCAAGGTTGGCCAAAACAAGATGGCAATCGTGGGGACGAAATAGCAGAAATAAGAGTCATCACGCCAAAAGAACCAAGCAAAGAACAACTCGAGCTTTACGAGCAACTTAAAGCCCTTGAGGAAGTTGTAACTTCATAATTGTGCAAGTAGACCCCCGTCTACATAAAGCATGTGTCCGTTCATGAAACTTGAGGCTTGTGAAGCCAAGAAAATAGCGGCACCTTTGAGTTCTTCTAAATCACCCCAGCGTCTCGCTGGGGTTCTGTTTGTCAGCCAGCTTGAAAATTCAACATTATCTACCAGTGCTTGATTGAGTTCTGTTTTAAAGTAACCAGGGCCTATCGCGTTAACTTGCAGTCCTTTTGGACCCCAGTCTATTGCCATGCCTTTGGTTAAATTCATAACGGCACCTTTTGACGCAACATAAGGCGCTATGGTGGGTCGGCCGGTTTGTGAATTTACAGAGCCTATATTTATTATTTTGCCGTTACCCCTTTTAATCATTTGCTTAGCAACTATTTGGCTCATATAAAATACTGAATTTATATTTGTCTCCATGAGCAAACGCCAATCCTCAGGCTCGAAGTCTTCCAGAGCACCTCTAATTTGCATGCCAGCATTATTGACAAGAATATCTATATTAGTATCAGCTAAAGCCTCTTTTATAGCTTCAGGTTGCGTAACATCAAAAGCTTTTGAACTCACCTGAAAACCTTTAGCTTCAAACTGTGCCTTAGCTGCAGCTAAGCGATCTTCATTTCGCGCATTTAAAATAACGCTAGCACCTGCCTCTGCTAGGCCTTCAGCAATAGCAAAGCCAATACCTTTACTCGAGCCTGTTATGAGGGCTTGTTTATCCTTTAAGTCAAATAGTTTATGCATAAGACTTATGCTATCAGGCTTTCTAACTTAAAAGCTAACTATTGTCAGTGCAGAGCAATGTGCAGCATCGACTTCCTTCCTTAATTATTAGTATGATAAAGATACTTAAAAAATAAACAGTTAGTTCAAAGGAAGCAGGTTTAAGAATGAAGCTATTAACCTTTCAGCAAGATAATCAGTTGGCCCTAGGCATAAAAACAGATAGAGGTATTGTAAAAGCCTCTTTAAGCCCCAATGCCTTTTTTACTCAAGGCAGCGCAGCGTTAGGTCAGTTAAGATCAGATTTAGCAAATGCTTCAGATGCAGATTATCTAAATGAAACTTCTTTAGTGCTGGGCGCTTGCGTGCCTAAACCTAGCAAAATCTTATGCGTTGGGCTTAACTACGCTCGTCATGCTAAAGAATCAGGCATGGCAGAACCCACCAGTCCTGTCTTGTTCTCCAAATTCAATAACTCACTAGCTGCGCCTAATGAAGATGTACCTCTGCCAAGTAACGCGGTTGAATATGACTATGAGGCTGAACTAGTTGTTGTTATAGGCAAGCAAGCCAAAAATGTATCTGAAGCTGACGCACTCGAGTATGTACTTGGTTATTGCAATGGTAATGATATTAGTGCGCGTGATTTGCAATTCCGTTCAGGGCAGTGGTTACTTGGTAAAAGTCTTGATAAGTTTATGCCTATTGGTCCTTATGTGGTAACAAAAGATGAAGCAGGTGACCCTACGAATATGCAGGTTCGCTGTTGGTTAAATGGTGAACTTAGACAAGATTCAAACACGGTTGACCTTATTTTTTCTGTTGCTGAGATCGTGAGTTACGCGAGTCAGTACATGACACTTGAAGCTGGTGACATTATTTCTACAGGTACACCTGAAGGTGTCATTATGGGCATGGATCCTAAAGTCTGGATGAAAGCTGGCGATGAAACCGTTGTTGAAGTTGCTGCTTTAGGTCGCCTTAGTAACAAAATGATTTAACCCTAAAACCAATGCGTAGTGCTTTACAAAAGTTTTGTCACGCACTACTTTTGAGCATAAACGCTTAGCAGTCAAGGCACTCCGTTTACGCTTTAATAGTTGTAAAAACTAGCATTGTGCTTATGATTAAGTTGTAACGTTAACAGTATTAGATAGCGTTAAAAGCAGGAAACAGAAAGGCTTTTAGATGTCAAAAACATTTCTTATAACAGGTTCTATGGGTTGCATTGGCGCTTGGGCGTTGCATCATTTATTAAAAGATGACGTTAAGGTTGTTAGTTTTGATTTAAGTGAAAATCGGAGTCGCTTAAACCTGCTTGTAAGCCCTGAAGAGCAAGAAAAAATAAGCTTTGTAAAAGGTGACTTAACCAACCCAGAACATGTTAATAAAGTAATTAATAATAACGGCATTACGCATATTTTGCATTTAGCAGCGCTGCAAATACCTTTTTGTAAAGCTGACCCCATTATGGGTGCAAAGGTAAATGTGGTTGGCACCATAAATATGTTTGAAGCAGCCAGACAAGCTGGCATAAAACACCTTGCACTGGCATCATCTATTGGCGTGTATGGCGCACCCGAAAACTACCCCAAAGGCGTCTTGTCTGAAGATGCAGCGTTTAAACCCGATACTCTGTACGGTGTTTACAAGCAAGCTAACGAAGGTAGCGCAAGGGTTTACTGGCAAGATCATGGCATAAGTAGTGTCACCTTGCGCCCGTACACCGTTTATGGTGTTGGGCGAGACCAAGGCTTAACAAGTGAACCCACAAAAGCCATGCTAGCAGCAGCCAAAGGCGAAGATTTTGATATCAGTTTTGGTGGCACCATGCAGTTTCACTTTGCCAGTGACGTAGCCAAACAATTTATAGAAGCAGCAACAAAACCCACAAAAGCTGCGGTAGGGTTTAACTTAGGAACAAAACCCATAACCCTAAACGAGATAGCTAAACTCATAGAGAAACAAAGACCAAAAAGCAAAATAACAAGCACAAGCACAGTCTTACCCTTCCCTGAAGGCTTAGCCAACGACAGTTACCAAAGCTACACAAGCATTAAAGAAACCCCCTTAGAACAAGGTATTAAAGAAACCATTGAACAATTTGAAGCTTGCTTAGCTGATGGTCGCCTAAGTTAGAATTCAAACTAAATTAAGTCATTGATAAAGGCTAATGATAGCATTTCCAAGAATGATTGCACCCTCAAAGCATGCGTGCGACCA
>CAYGTA010000189.1:0-2894 GCA_964352605.1 uncultured bacterium
AAACTATTCTCAATAGCACCATGCTCAGCAGGAGGTACGGTTATCCAAGCGGCATCAACACGCTCATTAACTAGAAGCTCAGCACAACTTGCGTACGAACGACCACCCCAGCGTTCGGCTGCTGCTTCTCTACTTTTAGGAGTGGCAGATACATGAGCAACTATTTCAATGCTAGGTTCTTGTGATAGAACCTCTAAATGTGCATTTGCAAAACCACCCGAACCAATCATAGCTATTTTCATAAGCATCACTTTACCTTAATGGCAACTGGCCTTGAAATTCTTTCGCATAATCGTTCCTGATCAGCTAATCTTGACGTAAAGCTATCGAATTTCTATGCTTTATAGCTATAAGGAGAAAACCATGCGTGTTGCCTTGGGACAATTTAATGAACTCACCCATGAAAAACTCACCTTCGCAAAACAACTAGGTGTATCAGGTATTCAGATGAATACGCCTTTACTTCCCGCTGAGAATGGTTATTGGCAGTATAAAGATTTGCAGGGTATAAAAGAACGTTGTAATAGTTATGGGCTAGTTTTAGAAGCGCTTGAGAATGTACCTTTAAGTTTTTACGATAAAGCGATGTTGGGTCTTCCAGGCCGCGATGAGCAAATAGAAAATTATCAAACGACGATACGTAATATGGCAAAAGCTGGTATTACGACGCTCGGGTATCACTGGATGCCTAATGGTGTCTGGCGCACTCCTGATTCTATGGGACGTGGTGGAGTGAGAGTCACCTCTTTTGACATGGCTGAAATTAACAGTGCACCTTTGGTTGCGGGCATCAAAGAAATAAAAGAACTTGAAGGACAGCACATTTCTCACGAATCTATGTGGGAGAACTACCGCTATTTTATAAAAGCAGTTTTGCCAGTGGCTGAGGAGGTGGGTTTAAAGCTTGCCCTTCATCCTGATGACCCACCCGTTTTCGAACTCGGTGGTATTGCTAGGCTTTTTCACAGTTCTGAAGGTTTTAAAAAAGCCATGGAAGATATTGCTCCGAGTCCTAATCATGGTATGGAATTCTGTATGGGTTGTTTTAGTGAAATGGGTGAAGACGTTATTGAGGCTGTTCGGTACTTTGGGGAGCGCGGAAAAATCTTTTACGTTCACATGCGCGACGTGCAAGGTTGTATGCCAAAGTTTAAAGAGTGTTTTTTAGGTGAAGGTAATTTTGATGTCATCTCTGTAATGAGGACTCTTAAAGATGTTGGCTTTAGCGGATTTATCATTGACGATCATGTGCCCCAGTTTATCGATGACAGTGATTGGAATCATCGCGGTCATGCTCACGCAACAGGTTATATTCTTGGGGTTTTAGAAGCTGTGCAGAAGCTAAGTTAAGATGAAAATCACCGATGTAATCAGCCATGTTCTTCTAGCGACCAACTATGATCAGAGCTTCACTTCGTCGGCGCAAGACAATTTTAAACTCATTCTTCACGCGGATGAGGGCTTGATTGGGATTAGGGAGTCAGATGTCAATCCTTGGAAAGCAAAATCTTATATTGATTACTCGGAGGGAAATACCTTATGAAACCTAACATTTTATGGCTTTGCACAGATCAGCAGCGTTCTGACACAATCTCAGCTCTTGGGAATACTCATATTCGTACACCACATCTTGATACTTTGGTTAAGCAAGGTGTGAGCTTTACAAATGCTTTTTGTCAGAGTCCTATTTGTACGCCTAGTCGGGCAAGTTTCTTGACGGGTATGTATCCGAGTGCGATTCATGCATGTACCAATGGTAATGAATACTGGGCGGATGCAGCTCCATTAATTAGTAAACTTCTTGCAGATGAAGGGTATGACACGGGTTTAGTAGGTAAACTTCACCTTTCGGGCGGTGCTGCTAGAACTGAGCCAAGGCAAAGCAATGATGGCTACCGGTATTTTGAGTTTAGCCATGCGCCTAGAGATAGTTGGGAAGAAGGCCATGATTATAGATCTTGGCTTGAAGAAAAAGGTGTAAAGCTTTCAGATTTACGAAAAGACCCTTCGGTAATGCCTGCTGACTTACATCAAACCTCTTGGTGTACTGAGAAAGCTATCGAATTTATTGAAGAGGATCACGGTGAAAAACCATGGTTGCTGAGCTTTAATCCCTATTATCCGCATCCACCTTTTGATCCACCTCAAGTATACCGAGATCGCTATGATCCACAATCATTACCTGCACCTAATTATAAGGATAGTGATTTAGATGCCCAAGCAAAGCTTGCTGATATTGACTTTCAGAGTAGTGCTCAACCTCCTAGTTTAATGGAAATTCAGTCCGTTACAGCTGCCTATTACAGCATGATAGAGCTTGTTGATGAAAAGGTAGGAGATATTTTGGCAAGCCTTGATAGAACGGGGCAACGTGATAATACACTTATTATTTTTATGAGTGACCATGGAGAAACGCTTGGTGATCACGGGCTTCTATATAAAGGCTGCCGATTCTATGAAGGACTGGTGCGAGTGCCCCTCATTTTTTCTTGGCCTGCAAAGTTTGAATCAAATCTAAGAGTAGATGCCTTGGTGGAACTCACGGATATAGCTCCAACCCTCCTGGATATATGTGATTTGCCGAAACCAGATCGTATGCAAGGAAAGTCACTTATTAATTTTTTGCAGGGTGGGATTGAAACTCATCGTGACTATGTGAGAAGCGAGTATTATCATGTGCTTATGCCTGATGAAGAAAATGGTTTTCAAGGTAGCTACGGAACGATGTTTCGAACAGAGCGCTATAAACTGGTTGTCTACCATGGTCATGGGAAGGGCGAACTATTTGATCTAGAGGTTGATCCCAATGAACATATCAATCTATGGGATGATCCTAAATATACACAAATTCGCTTTGATCTTCTTCTAAAAAGCTATGATGCTCAAGCCTTTGC
>CAYGTA010000189.1:2994-8755 GCA_964352605.1 uncultured bacterium
ATGTTCACAAATGTACAACTTGTATACATGTATAGCTTTCTAGCAGTAGATCTATACATATAACTCTATTCACGCGGTTTGTAGAAGTAAACAACACTAAGGAAAGGAGTATAATTGTGAAACACATCAAGGTAAGAGGTGCTGTCATAGTTGTGGCCATTTGTTATTTCATGGCAATGGCATCATTAGGGTTAGGTCAAGAAAAATTTGTCTACTGGGGTGGGCTTATTTTTTCTGATGAGGCGAACTCCATGTTTGTAGAGCGAGTTGAGGAATGGGGTGAGTTAAAAGGTATTGAGGTTGAAGTGGTTATGATCAACCAAAATGAAACCGTGCAACGTGTCTCAGCCGCTATTGAAGCAGGTACCATGCCTGACGCTCTTGATTTAGGTCGAGACTTTGCATTGTTACTGAGTCAAAGCGAACAGCTTGAACCGCTCAACGATTTGTACAACGAAATTAGTGAGACTCATGGCGGTTGGCTCGAGTCAGTAAATTCAGTCATCACATCTGAGGGCTTTGGAGGCAATATTTACGGTATTCCTTATGCCGCGAGCAATGCCAATATTCTTTATCGCCGTAACGACGTTTTAGAGCCAGCTGGATATAGTGAAGCACCTAAAACCTGGGAAGAACTGTCACAAATGGCAGCAGCTCAGAATCCACCAAATACTTATGGAATGGGTTTTGCATTATCAAATGTGGGTGACGCCAACATAACAACAACTATGTTGCAATCTTGGGGCGGGCGTGTCGCTGACGATAGTGGTACTACCTGTACTCTAGATAGTCCTGAAACAAGGTCTTTTCTTGAATGGATAACGACCGCATTTAGTGACGGACTTTTCCCTCCTGGCGCAGTTACTTGGGATGGTGGCGGTGACAATACTGCTTATCAGGCTGGTAATGCCATCTTTATAGCTAATCCTGGAAGTGTTTACTTAAACATTAAAGAAAATGATCCAGAATTACTAGAAGCCTCAAGATTCTCTGCTTTGCCCGCAGGACCAGCTATGCAAATTGCACCTGTGAGTACCGTAATACGCTCCATCCCCACGAGCACAAGTGATGAGAAGAAAGAGCTTGCCAAAGACCTATTCAAATTCTTAACTGAGGACGAGTTCATGTCTGCTTATATGAATGCTGCTATCTATGGTCCAGCGCTACAAGGTCAAGTTAACTTTCCTGTCTTTACCGAAAGCCCTGTTCATATTGGCCTGCTTGACGTTGCTCTAAATGGCACGCCAGGTTCATTTCCTGACATTGACAACACTTCTTACGCAGAATACCAAACTAATTTCTTAACCCCTAAAATGGTGCAACGAATCATTGTAGATGGTTTGAGTATCGAAGAGTCAATTGCTGAAACACAACAAGCTTGTCAGACAATTTACGATAAGAATAATTAAGAGTTGAATCCAAATTGCATGAGCAAGGATCTAAGCAGCAAGCTTATCCTTGCTCATGCTTTTATCTTTCCTGGTTAAACACTAGCATTCTGAGGTTTTCCGTGTCCCAAAAACCATTTTCTAAACCCCTAAGACCCGCACGCTTTACCCAACGACAATCTGAAGGCATGCTGGGCTATTTACTGGTAGCACCCTTAGTTGTTTGCATCCTGGTGCTAGTGCTATACCCTTTTTTCTTCGCAATCATTATTAGTTTTAGTGACCGTATGATTGGTGCAGAAGGAAAGTTCATAGGCTTCGGCAACTATCGTTACCTGATGGGTCAGCCTAGCTTTATTGCCTCGATTAAAAATACGATTGTTCTCGTTAGTGGTGTACAAACACTTAAACTCTTTTTAGGGTTAGGTATTGCTGTTTTACTTAATCAACAAATCTTTGCTAGACGATTCTGGCGGGGGCTTATTCTACTACCCTGGGCAATGCCTGCTTTTGTTGCTTTTATCACTTGGAAGCTCCTTTTGGTGCCTCAGGGTGGCGCAATAAACTACATCCTAATTAACCTCGGCTTAGTTGATACACACATTGAATTTTTAAGTAGCAAGGCACTGGCCATGCCTAGTGTTATTGCAGCTAGTGTCTGGCGCGGTTTTCCCTTTTGGGTTATTTCTTTTTTGGCCGCTTTACAAACAGTTCCACAGGAGCTTTATGAAGCCGCTGTTCTCGACGGTGCAAATGCTTGGAAGCGCTTTCGACATGTCACCTTACCAAGCATTCGACATGTTGTGCTTGTTGTTATTTTAGTCTCAACCATTGCGACAACAAATAGTTTTGAAGCTGTGTTTCTAATGACAGGTGGCGGTCCGTCCAACGCAACTATCACGTTTCCAGTGTTGGCATATTACAGCTTACAAAGTTTACGCATAGGTGAGGCAGCTGCGGTAGCTGTAGCTATGCTGCCTGTCTTTGCCGTCTTAATCTTTATCATTGCCGTACTTTTACAGGAAGATTAGCTATGCTTAATAGGACAACCCTGACACAAAAAATCATTTACTACACACTACTGGTACTGCTGGCCTTAGCAATTTTATTCCCCATTTACTACATGATCATGATTTCATTAAAGAGCCCCAAGGACATCTACCGAACACCATCTTTATTACCAGTCAATGCCAATCTAGATAATTATATTGAGCTTTTTACCAAAAGGGATTTTCTTACAAATATTCGTAACAGCTTAATTGTGGCAGGGTCTGCTACCTTTATTTCGGTGCTGTTTAGCGCGATGGCAGCTTATAGTCTAGTTCGGCTTCGTTATCTTTTCAGAAACTGGTTGGGGCGGCTTATTCTATTTAGTTATCTGACACCAGGAGCCCTACTTTTTATTCCTTTATCAGTGATAATAGCTAGACTTGAATTAGGCAATACTTTGCATGGTTTGGTTTTTATTTATTTAACTTTTGCAGCACCTTTAAGCACTTGGCTACTCATGGGGTATTTTAAAGGCATTCCTGTAGATTTAGAGGAGCAAGCTAGAGTTGATGGTGCTACCCGTGTACAGGCTTTCTTTAAAATTCTTTTACCCTTAACAACACCAGGACTTATAGCTGTTAGTGTTTTTACCTTTACAGCAGCCTGGAATGAGTTTTTATTTGCCCTAATCTTTATTACTTCACCGTCAATGCAGACTGTTCCTGTCGCCATTGGTTACTTAATCACTGGTGATGTATTCAGGTGGGGACTGATTATGGCGGGTGCAGTTTCTTCGGCGGTGCCCGTAATGCTACTTTATTACTTTGCACAACGCTTTGTGGTGCAAGGACTTGCCGCTGGTGCAGTAAAAGGATGACCAAAAACTTTTTTCAAGGAGAACAGTTATGGGAAAGCTAATGCCAATAGAACCAGGATTGAAGCTAGCTGCTCAAGTCTCACCAGATGCAGATGCCAATGAACTTGCATTTGTTAAACAAATGGGTGTGGACTGGGCAGTCTGCTGGACTAATGGTCAACATGCTGGTTATGACTACTACGCTAAAACCAAAGACCGCTTTGAAAAAGCAGGTATTAAGATTTATGGTTTTGGCAACTCGGATGTGCATAATCAAGATAAAATTGTACTGGGTCTACCGGGACGAGATGAAAAGATTGAAGAATACATTTCACACTTGCGCGCCTTAGGAAAAGCAGGTATCCCGTATACAACTTACGCACATATGGCCAATGGCATTTGGAGCACTGAGCGTGAAACCACGCGTGGTGGTGCTTCCGCCAGAGCTTATAGTCAAGATAAAGCAACTGTTGGTCACTGGCAAGGTCGAGAGTATGCTTTACCTTTGACACATGAGCGATTTTATGAAAAAGAAGAAATCTGGGAAAACTATCGTTACTTTATTGAGCAAGTTTCTCCTGTAGCTGAAGAAGAGGGCGTTCGTATTGGTATTCATCCTGACGATCCCCCACAGCCAGAGCTAGGTGGTATACCACGGTGCATCTTTAGCAATCATGAGGGATATACAAAAGCTATGGATATTGCTAATAGCCCAAGTGTGGGTATCTGTTTCTGTGTCGGCTGCTGGCTAGAAGGGGGCGATTTAATGGGTAAAGGTGTCTTGGAAAGCATTGAAGACTTTGGTGATAAAATTTTCAAGGTTCACTTTCGTAATGTTACTGCACCTCTGCCACATTTTGTTGAAACTTTTATTGATGATGGCTACGGAGATATGTACCGCGTTCTTAAGCAACTACATGCGATTAATTTTAAAGGTGTACTTATACCTGATCATATTCCCATGATGGCTAATGATGCACGTATCGGCACGGCTTACACTATTGGTTATATGAAGGCTCTTATCAAGCGCGTTGAGGAAGAAGCTTAAAAAAACAGACTTCTTAATAACCTTTTTATATGCTTCTGAATTTAACCATCGCGACTAAACCGATTAAAACGTGCATTATCAATGCTTAATATTTTTTAGAATCTCTTTAGAATAGTTAATGGTAAAAAGCCCTATATGAGTATTGAACCTTTATCAGATTACGAATTTTTACCTCGTTACGTCAGAGTTGCTGAGGATCTTAGATCTAAACTGGGCAGTCCTGGCTTTGAAACGGGTACTTTTCTTATAGGTGAACACGAACTAAGCAAGGCCTATAAATTAAGTCGCGGTACCATTCGTAAAGCATTGGATATTCTACTAAGCGAAGGGCTAATTAGTCGCCAGCCTGGACGTGGCACCATAATCCTGCCACCCAAAGCAAAGCCAGAAGCAAAGCGTTACACTGTAGCGGTTATCTGGAATATCCTACGATGGCTTGACTTAGCCACTCTGAGCTCACTCGATCAAACCCTAATCGATTTCAACTGTGATATTCGCTTTACTTCAAGTCAGCAAGAAGCGAATCGCGAATCGCAACTCTTGGAGAACTTACTCAAAAATAAGCCTGATGCTCTTGTGCTTTACCCCACTGGTGCAAAGGATAACGTCGCCCTGATCGAATCTATCATGCAGGAAATTCCTGTGGTGTTGGTTCATCACTATCCGATAGGTCTGGGGATCAAAAGTAACTTTGTTAGTACTACAAATGAGGAAAGTGTTGATGAGCTTTGCCAGCATTTTATAGATCTTGGTCACAAACGTATTGCTTTTATCTTATGGGCAGGCGAAAATTTACGGGTCAATAGTCAAGTTGAACGGAAAGAAGGCTATTTACGTGCGATGTTGCAGGCTGAGTTAGCTCCACTTGTTCTTAATAGCTTCGAACTAGGACATCCTGACAAAGAAATCTTTGCCAAAACCCTTATGACGTTTATAGATACTCATAAACCAACAGCTTTAATTTTCCATAATGACGCGTCTGCCTACCGAATGTACCCTTACTTAATTCAGCATGGCTTGCGTATTCCTGAGGATATCAGCATTGCAGGTTTTGATGGGCTTGAATTAGAGTTTGACTTCTTTCCGTTAGAGTTAACTACGATTGTGCAACCTTTTGACTCCTTGGGTTCGCAGGCTAGTTTCCTAATTCGTGAATTACTAGAACATCCTAATAAAGAGCCTCAGCAATTTCGATTACCTTCAAGTTTGCGGACAGGTAACACCATTCGCTCACTTTAGACAAAAGGTAAACGATATTAAGGGATCTGGTTGATTTGGAATTGGCTGTTTGAAATGAACATGTGATTACGAAAAATATGCCTAAACTCGGGCTAGTACGCTGATTGGTGTCAGGTAAAGAAGCTTTGATGCTGCTTCTTTACCTGACCTGGGTTATCTCAAAACCCCAATTTGGTTGTTTTAAGGTACTGTCAAAGTTGAGTAGCTTGGTTTAAGCTATGTCAGGGAGCAAACTTATGA